>JBDTUL010000360.1:0-6696 GCA_040007735.1 Gammaproteobacteria bacterium
TCAAACATCCCTTCCCGTTTCGCCCTGTTCGCGTACGGCTTCAGGCCGTTCTTCTGGGGGGCCGGAGCGTTCGCGTTCGTTGCGGGGATCGCATGGATGGTCATTTACGCGACGGGCTCGTCGCCGCTCCCCGCGCAACCCCCCCAGTTGTGGCACGCGCACGAGATGGTCTATGGGTTCGTGGTCGCGGCGATCGCCGGATTTCTACTCACGGCGGTTCCCGGCTGGACCGGTGCGCGCGGGTTCGCGGGCGCCCCGCTTGTAGCGCTGAGTGCGGTGTGGCTCGCTGGCCGAACGGCCTTCGCCGCAAGCACGGTGCTACCTATCACCTTGGTTGCGGTTTGCGACCTCGCGTTCCTTCCGGCGCTCGCAGTGCTCATCGGCCCACCACTCCTTCGAGCGCGCAACCGAAATACACCGCTGCTCCTTGTTCTGGCGGCGATATGGCTGTCCGACGCAGCCTTCCTGTATGCGCTGCTTCACTCGGACGTGTTCGCTGCGCGGGCCATTCTGGTAGTAGCCGTCGACATCATTCTGCTGCTCATGACGGTAATTGGCGGCCGAGTTGTGCCGGCGTTCACTGCGAGCGCGTTGCGAGCCCGCGGCGAGCCTGTGAATCTCCGTAGCAACCCGTGGGTTGATCGACTGGTCATCAGCGTCATGGTGCTGGTTGTCTTAACGGACACTATCGTGCCCGGACAGCACATCGCCGGGGCGTTGGCCGCGCTGGCAGCCGTTGTGCAGGCATGGCGATTTACGGGCTGGGGCACGCTTCGCACCCTGCGGGATCCCCTGGTGTGGAGTCTGCACCTGGCTTACGCATGGCTTCCCCTGGGGCTCGCCCTGAAAGCGGTCCATCTTCTGACCAACGCAGACTGGAGCGCATACTGGCTGCATGCGCTGACCATCGGCGTTGCGGCCTCGATGATCCTTGCGGTGATGACACGTGCGGCGCTCGGTCACACGGGCCGTCCGCTTGTGCCGGCAAAGGCGATAGCGGTCGCGTATGCGCTTCTGTCTTGTGCCGCGCTTGCCCGCGTGTTCGGGCCGGCTCTCCTGCCGGCCCACTATCTCGGAACTGTTCTCGCCGCAGGCTCGCTCTGGGCATTCGCTTTCTTGTTGTTCCTGATCGTGTACACACCGATTCTGATGCGGCCACGCGTCGACTCGCGCCCAGGGTGAAGCGGAGGCCGCGCGTAGCGCAGTATCGCTACACGCCCGAAACCAGATCGAGGGCGAGTCGATCGGCGCGCGCATTGCGCCACGTTCCCCGCGTGTCTCGATCGGGCACCACCAGGACGTCGGATTTAACGCTGGACAGTATCCGGTTCGCGACGCTCCCCAGCAATGCGCGGCGCCATCGTCCACGTCCGCGCGTACCCACCACCAACAGATCCGGTTTCAGGCGTGCCGCAACGTTCTGGACGGCAGCGGTAGTCGTTGCATTCTCGAGAACGACGTCGTAGCGGGAAGAATCCTCGCTTACCTCACCGAGCAACTCACTGAGTCCCGTATAGGCCTGCTGTTTCCAGCGCTCCGAGTATTCATCGATCACTTCTCCCGCAATTCCCGCAGACGCCAGTATTCCATCATGGGGTGGCTGATACGCGTGGACCACTGATGCACGTGTGCCTGCGGGAAGCACCAGGTCTTCGGCCGCGCGCACCGCGTTCGCGGAAGCCCTCGAAAGATCCAGAGCGAGCAGAACGTTGCGATAGGCGTACCACGGCATACGATGCACGATCAGCACGGGGCACTCGAGCTCGCCCAGCAGTCGCTCAGCAAGGGTCCCCGCAAGCGCATCGCGCACAGGCCGTTTCCGGTGCGTTCCAAGGACGACCAGACTCGCATCCAGCTCCGTCGCGGTGTCGATGAGAATTCGCGCAGCGCCGCCCGAGCGCACGCACACACGCGGCTGGACGCCATGGTGCCACAGAGGCAATTTCGCCTGTGATTCCAGAAGTCCCCTGGCTCGCTGCATGTCCTGCTCGAGCATCCGCTCCGATTCGGTCAGGGGCACGACGTGAAGAAGCGTCAATTCCGCGTCGAGCCGCAGGGCAAGCATCCCCGCACGATCGAGCGCGGAGCTCGCCTTGGGTAGCAGGTCTGTTCCGCACAAAATTCTCATCTTCGCACTCCTGGCACCACTCATCAGTGCAATACGCCGGCCGCTTCGTTTCCCCGGGACGCAACCAGAATGTCGCATTCGATGGTTCGAAGCGCGTCGCTGGCAACGCTGCCTCTCACGACGCGATTGAAAATCGAGCGATCCTTAGTTCCGACAATCAGGAGTTCGGGCTGTACGCTGCGCACGACGCGCTGGATCGCACGAATCGGGCGCGCTTGCTGGAAGACGATGCGAAAGCGAGAGCTCTCCACTCCGGCGGCATCGAGGTTCAGAAGCAGTCTCGCTCGCGCCGCTCGTTCCCAGGCGTCCAGATTACGTTGCGCCGCGCGCACATCGAAGCCCTCGGCGTAAAGAGGCCCTCGATAGGGCGACTCGAAGCCGTGAACGATTGATACAGTCTCGGCCTCGAGGAACTTAAGTGACGAGGCGATCCGGACGACTCGCGTAAATGCATCAGAAAGCTCCGCGGCGATCACCACCGCGTCATAGCGCACTGTGGGATCGAGATTCACGATCAGCGCCGGCCGGCCGGCCAATGCGATAACGCGCTCGGCGGTTGTTCCGATCAACGGGTCCAGAGGCTTGCGGCGCTGGGCACCGAGAATGACGATGTCTGCGTCGATCTCTGACGCGACGGCCGCGATCGTTTCCACATAGTCGCCTGCTCGTAGCTGAATCTGCGGATCATGGCGAACCGGAAAGCCGGTCGATGCGAGTTGCCGTGCCGCCTCCTCGCGTGCCGCTACGCAGCCGTCCGTGCCCTGAGCCCCGTCGATGACGTGCAGGAGCGTAAGTTGCGCATCCAGCTGATTGGCCAGTAACGCCGCCCGCGCCACCGCGCGCTGCGAGCGCGAGGACAGATCGGTGGCACAGAGCAAGCGCATTTGCGCTGCCGGGTCGTTGCGCATCCGAACTGCATTCGCGCTCGCTTCTGTATTGATTTTCCTCGCGCTTTCTACGGTCATTCGAGACTCTCCAATTACGTTTTGTCTGCACCCGACGGTCCGCCTTGAACCCGGGTGTGTGTGGCGCCGATGAGCAGACCTCGGATACTGATCACGCCGGGCACTCGCATCGAATGCCCGGTCGGGATTGCGACGGCCGACGCCCGCACATCCCCACGAGTCGGGCGCCGCGGCTCTCCAAGGCGCAACCCAACGGCGGGCGGCTTCAAGAAAGGCCATCGCCCCGCTGGCTTTCCGAGCAGATTGCATGGATATCGCATGGGGTCGCCCTCCTGATCATCAAAGACTTCGCGAGCTGCGCGGCGCGCGGCGACAGCAGGCTCTCCATAGTTCCGCGCCGCGCTTCCACATGCCTTGTGAGAGTCGGAGCGCGCCAGATCGGCGTGCCCCTTCGCGTCGTGCACCCTGGGTTAACGTGTATAGGAAAGACCGGGGTGACCGTACGCTGCGGCTATCTCCAAGACCATCGACGACGTTCCGCACTTTCAGGCGCACTTCACGTCGTACTTTGAAATCTCTCGTTCGTGACCTTCTCAACATGCTCGCTCCTCAAACGTAGCCCCTCGAAAGCGTGGGTTGCTGGCTGCGACTCACACGTCCATCGCAACCCCTGCTGCTGCGATGCCTGTTTTAGGGCACACTGTCACTTTCATCAATTTGAATTACTCGACCCAACACTTAGAGAGGAACGAAGTCATCATGACGGTCATACGGAAGCTGAATTATCAGCACCTGCTCTATTTCTGGTCAGTGGTTCGGACCGGCAGCCTGGCCAAAGCGTGCAATGAGCTCGCGCTATCGCCGCCGACGATCAGCGCGCAACTGCGCACACTTGAAGAGCGGCTCGGCGAGAAGCTGCTGACCAAATCAGGCCGAACGCTGGTCCCCACCGAAGTGGGCCGTCTCGTATACGGCTATGCTGATGAGATCTTCGGGCTCGGAGGCGATCTGGTGGACGCCCTCGAGCACCGGCCTACGCGGCGTCCGCTGCGATTCGTGGTTGGCATCGACGATGTCGTGCCGAAGGAAATCGCCCACCGATTGCTCGAGCCGGTGCTCGCCCTGAGCCAGCCGATCCGCTTGATCTGCCGGGAGGGAACCATGGAGCGGCTGGTCGCAGATCTCGCCATACGCGAGATCGATCTGGTTTTGTCGGACGCACCGGTCACGCCGAGCCTCAACGTGCGTGCTTACAGCCACTCTCTGGGCACGTCTGAGGAATTCTGGATGGCCACTCCAATTCTTGCAAAGACCTTGCGACGGGGATTTCCCAAGTCGCTCGACGGCGTACCCGTGCTGCTTCCGACAGACGACACGGCCATACGGCGCGCACTCGATCAATGGCTCGACAGCCAGAATGTGCGGCCGATCATTATCGGTGAGTTCGAGGACTACGCACTCATGCGGGAGTTCGCTCGCGCAGGCCACGGCTTCGCACCTGTCCCGGCGGTATTGCGGGAACAGTACCGCCGAGAGTACCGGCTTGCGCCCATCGGCCCGGCAACTGGCGTCGAAGCGCAGTTCTTTGCAATCTCAGTCGAACGCAAGATCACGCATCCGGCGGTTGTGGCGATCGTCAAGAATGCACGCAAGATATTCATGGCCTGAAGTGGCCGTGCACTGCGTGTCGAGCAATCCCCAGCGACGCCGGAGAGTCACACCGCATCGCCATTGGGCGGCGGGACTTCGACGGGCGAGTAGCGGCTCAACCACATCACTTCATGAGCAGTGCCGGCCGTGAGCCTGGCAAGGTTCCACGAGTAGCCGATCAGCCGCGCCAGTGGAGCCGTAGCGCGAACTACGGCATGCGCAGGCGTGCACTCGGTGTGCTCGATCGACGCGCGGCGCGCCTCCAGGTCGGCCATGACTGCCGCGAAGTACTCAGGCGAGCACCGCACGCGCAGTCCCATGTAGGGTTCCTCAACTGTGGCCCCGTTGCGGTAGCGGACGGTCGGGGCGCCAATGCGGATCTGATTCCCGTAGTAATCCTGCAGTATCTCTACGCTGTGCTCGAGTGCCGCTTCGGTCTCGCCACGCAGGACCAGACCCTGATGGCTCGCCTCGACCTCCACTTCCTCCTCTTCAGGCAACACGTTCTGCGCATGCCGGGCGAACGTCAGTTGAAACGGCTCGAAGAGATGTGAGCAGACCCGTTCGATTGGATATTCTGGATGCATCGACCTCTCCTGATGCGCCTCTCCTGAACTGACCGCCCCGCCCACCCGCGCACGCGCTTCGTCTGCATCAGGCTGGAAGTCGATCCGCTGATCCAGGCTCATCGCGAGCTCCGCGACCAACTCACCCAAGACCGAGATATTCGAGTACTCGATTTCCCGCCGAATACGCTGCGTGTCCTTATCTGTTACGACTACGGGCAATGAATCCACCGGTTCCTCCTATGCGGCTCCGCCGAGCGGCGGCCGGCGACGATGTTGACGGGGGCCTCACGCACTCGTCTCTGCGACAGGTGTTGTGGCGCCCTGAAAGCGGGAGTTGAGCCGGGCTGCGAGAGAATCTTCTCGATACGCCATTGCTTGAGCGTCTCGCCCCAGCACCACCGCACTTCGTCGCCTTCCCGTGCACCCAGGAGCAATGGGCCGGACCAGGAATGCAACTGACGCCGCCCGGCGGCCACTTCCACCTCTGCCGGCAACACAACCGTCTCAACGTGCGTTCTTCCGGAGACCAGGTCGCGCACGAGCACCTGCGCATTCAGGCAGGCGCGGTTCGATGGGGCATTCTCGCCCTCAACAATGGCCGCGCGTTCCAGGCGGCGGCGCAGTCGGGCAAGATGCGCGCTGTCGCGAGATAACCGCTCCTCGCATGCGGCCAGGAATCGTCGAAACCTCGTTCGCTCCGCCTGGGTCATCACTGCGCACTGTGCATCCATCCGCAATTCTCCTTGGCTGCCACGGAAGTGAGCTATCGCCTTCGGTGAGACTCAATGCCCCAAGGACACGTTCCGTCACGAGCGTTGCGCGAAGCACGCTGCGCGTGAGTAACCTGCCTGCCTGGCGTGGCGGGCGCCAGAACGCGCCGGGGGTAAAATCCGACCGGTTCAGGGCTGATGGCGAGCAACCGTTCGATGAAGCGCCTTACGCGATAGTTTGTCCGCACGATTGAATACTCCTTCATGCTCACGAATGCTCATGTTCACGACAGCTTTTACGCCGACTTCCTTGTTTTAACCATTCGAAATATTCTGCCGTCCAGTGCGTCTTTGTCGAAGTGTCTTGCTGGCCTCTACGCGTGAACGAGTCGATGACGTCCAGCTCCTCACCGGGATCGATCGCCTCGAAGCTTGCCTGCTGATGCTCGAGCCCACCGCGACGATGTGGAAACGTTGTTCCTGTCTCTGGTGCTGCCTGCGGTGATAGTTTTCGCGATCTTGGCGCAGCGACTCTTGATCTCTCGCCAAGGAAGAGCACGGCTATAGTGCTTTGCTCAGGAAGCAGCCGATCCGACGCAGCCTGCCCGGCAGGTCAATCAGCCACCTCTGAGTTTCGGACATTGCAAAACATTCGCGGCTTCTGGCAGAAAGAAGCACGTTGCCGTCATCTCACGCGAACTCGTACGGGTACTACGGGGACTGGACTTGACCCG
>JBDTUL010000361.1:0-6694 GCA_040007735.1 Gammaproteobacteria bacterium
GCACTTCGAGCGCCAGCAACTGCCGATCCACGTCCACCGTAATTCGATCGCCGTCGAAGAATGACGATCGGCGCCTTGTTGGAAAACGCGCGACCCAAAGGCCGGATGACCTCGTCATTCTGTACGACGACGTCTGCGAGATCTTCGCCGAGGCGCCGGCCCGTGACCGTGCGCACTTCCAGATCCAGAAGCGGCGCAAGCTGCTTCAGCAGCGCACGCGCACCGCCCGCGGCTTCGAAGGCTTCAATGGTGTCGTCGCCGTTCGGGCGCACGGCGCTCAGCACCGGAATGCGAGCGCCGAGATCGTTGATGAGTTTGAATACATCCACCTCGACGCCCGCTTCAAACGCCGCGGCCTGCAGATGTTTGATGCAATTGATGGAGCCGCTGACGGCCAGCACTGCCGCCACCGCATTGTGAAAGGAGCCCGCCGTCAGAATGTCTCGCGGCTTCAGATCTTCGAGCACCATGCTGACGATGCGCGTGCCCGAACGGCGAGCGGCGCTCAGCATGTTGGGGCTGTTGGCAAGCACCGGTGCGCTGCCGGGCAACGTCATGCCCAGCGCTTCGCAGGCCACATGCATGGAGTTCGCGGTGGCCATGCCCGAGCACACTCCCGGGCCGCGAACGGCGTTCTCACTCATGCCACGCAGCTTCTCTGCGGAAAGCTTGCCGAACACTTTCTGCACACCGCCCAGGAACACATCTTCGATGTCGACGTGTTTGCCCTCGTATGTGCCGCTCGGCTGGTAGCCCCCAATCACGAGAATGCTGGGAATGTTGAAGCGGCCGGACGCCATCAGGTGCGCCGGAGGCGTCTTGTCGCATGAAGACAGGCAAACCATGCCATCGAGCTGCGCGCCCTCGATGGCGATCTCCATGTCGTTGATCACGAGGTCGCGGCTCGGCAGCAGATAACCGCCCGACTTGCCGGGTGCGATGATGAAGTCGCTCGGCGCGGCGGTGCGAATTTCGAAGGGCAGGCCGCCCGCGGCACGAATCTCGTCTTTGACGATCTTCGCGATGCCATCGAGATGGCTGAAACAGATGGCAAGCTCAGATGAGCTGTTCACGACGGCGATCTTGGGCTTCTGCATGTCCGCATCGGTGAGACCCAAAGCGGTCCACTGCGCGCGCCGAACCGCTTCTCGCGGCGAGCCCGGTTCCAGGTTGCTACGCAGGCGCCTCTTCATAAGCCTGCCATGGTATCCGCAAGGGTCGCTTCGCAGAACCTCAGGAGGGGTGCGATCAGCCTTCTCGATTCACGAAAGGTGCCGATTGGATGGATCGCACACGCGCGGAAAGGTCCTGGGCGGATCTCCGGTCCAATGCCGGACAGCGGGTCATTTGGCTTCAGCGACCTCCCACGGGGGCACCGGATGCAGGCGAGCTTTCAGGAATTCAATCAACTCATGCACGGCAGGCTTGTTCAGCTTGATGCGGGGGACGAGTGCCTTCAGCCAGAACAGCGGGATCGGGAACTCCGGCAACAGCTCGACCAGCGTGCCGTCGCGCAAGTCGCTCGCCACCAGGAATTGCGGCAACACCGCGATACCGATGCCGCGCCTCGCACCCTCGCGCAATACGCGAGTGTCGTTCGCATTCAGTTTGGAGCGAATTTCCACGCTCACTGTGCTCGGAGGGTGCTCGAACACCCAGGTGTTCCCCATGAGCACGGAAGTCAGGCAATCGTGTTCCGTCAGCTCCGTGGGGTGCTCGGGAACTCCTTTGGCATCCAGATACGAGGGGGCCGCGCAGAGCACGATGCGGTACGAGCAAAGCGGCACATCCACCACGTTTGGATATGAGGCGGGCAGCGCGCCGATGACCAGATCGAAGCCTTCTTCCAGAGGATTGACCGAGCGGTCGAGCAGCACGATGTCGCAGGTGAGCCCCGGGTTCTTCGCATGAAAATCGCAGAAGAGGGCGCCGAGGTAGAGCGAGGTGAGGGTGGTGGGCCCTTTCACGCGCAAATGCCCTTCGATGCCGCGTTCCGCCGCCGCCGTGGCGCCGATGATCTCGTCGAGCTCCGCGACCAGGCGCTGATATTGAGGCAGCAGTCTTTCTCCGGCAGGCGTCAACGCCAGGGCTCGCGTCGAGCGCACGAACAATTGCGCACCCATCTCATCTTCGAGACGGCTGATGCGCTTCGTCACGACAGACGGCGCCACGTTCAGCTCGCGCGCTGCGCCAGAGAAGCTGCCGGTGCGTGTAACCAACAGAAACGCTTTGATGTTGAGCAGAGTGTTCATCTAATTATTCTCGTTGCGAGAAAGCTGATCCGTCGAAACGATGCGTTCACTTGTTTCCCGTGCGGTGCTAACGTCAATTGAGAACCAAGAAATCAAGCTCTTGAAATTCCATTAGCCGTCAGGGGGAGTAATGGTCATTTCCAAGGCGAGTGTTCCGTCGATTCGTATGCGGCACGCAACAGGTGCCGAGCCCTTCACCCACTCACAGTCAGGCCAGCAATCAGAGACTGGTCACACGATGCCCTGTGCAGGCCGCAAGAGTCGCGCCTTTTGCGGCCGGGAACAAAGCTACTGTCCGCAAAAGCGCCGTAGGCGACTTTTGCCAATTGAACCTAGGTTAGCCGCAGCCGTCACTCTTGCGCTCGCGGCATCAAATCTTTTGATCGCGCCGGCCACTGCGCAGCAAGTTGCGGCGGCCGATACGGGGGGCCTCGAAGAGGTCGTGGTGTCCGCGCAGTTCCGTGAGGAGAAGCTGCAGACCACACCCATCGCCATTTCCGCCTTTACGGCGGAAAACATGGAATCCCGAGGCATTTCGAGTGTTACGGACCTCGATGCATTCGTGCCCAACGCGGTGATCCAGCCGCTCGGCGCTGGCTGGGGCGCAACCATGGCCGCATTCATCCGCGGCGTCGGCCTCGGCGACAACATCCTGTCCTTCGAGCCGGGCGTGCCGATCTATGTGGACGATGTGTACATTGGCCGCCCGCAGGGCGCCATGTTCGACCTGCTGGATCTCGAGCGCGTCGAAGTGCTGCGCGGCCCGCAAGGCACGCTGTTCGGCAAGAACGCGATCGGCGGCACCATTCGTCTCATCTCCAAGAAGCCCAGGGGCGATGGCACGGGCTCGATGCTGGTGGAGATCGGTAAATACAACCGTATAAACGCACGCGGTTCGGCGGACGTCGCGCTCGTCGACGACAAGGTCTTCGCGCGCTTTTCGTTCTCGAGCAAGAAAGCCGATGGCTACTTCAACGTGCTCGACTACGAGTGCGTGAATGGCGCAGGCTCCCTGGGCGCCGGCGGCCCGGGGCTTGCGGACGGCACCGGCCTGCCATCGGGGGGTCCACCCCTGCCGAACGGCACCCTTCCTCAGAACGGCTACAACAACCCGGGGTTTTTCCCGAACGGCGGCCTGCCCGGTATCAAATTGGGATCACAGGTCGCGAACAACGGCGATTGCGTGGTGGACCACCTCGGGGATGAGAACGTTCAGTCGGGCCGTGCGGCGTTCCGTTTCCTGCTGAGCGACTCGCTCGAGTTCAACCTCATCGGCGACGTCACGAGCCAGCGCCAGAAGGGCCCGGCGGACAAATACACGGTCATGGACCAGACCAACGGTCTCAATGGATTCTGGAATGCGGCCTTCGCGGCGCCGGTGTTCGGCGCGGGCATCGGCTGGGACCCGCGCTTCATCACGAACGACCTGTACTCGAACTACAGCCGCTACGATGACCCGGTCACCCATCGCCTGGTGCCGAACATCAACGACCTCAATCACTGGGGTGTGTCCGGTACGTTCGAATGGAAGCTGACGGACAGCATGAGCGTGAAGTCCGTGACGGGATATAGAAGGTTCTGGAACAAGTTCGGGCGCGACTCGGATGGCACGCCGCTGCCACTCAACGCCACCTTCGACGACAGCCGCCATCGCCAGTTCACGGAGGAACTCCAGCTCACCGGCACTGCGGGAAAACTCGACTGGGCGACCGGTGCGTTCTATTACGACGCGCACGACTCTAACCAGGGGTTCGACTTCCTGTATCCGACGATTATCTACGAGAACGATGCGTTCGATCAGCAGGACACGCGCAACTGGGCGGTCTTCGCGCAGGGCACCTACCGCGCGACCGAGAAGTTCTCGTTCACGGCCGGCGCGCGGTATACGCACGACAAAAAGGACGCGACCATCCATCGCGCCAACTTCTTCGACAATCTGATCATCGACAATGCGTTCGTGCCGACGACGGCGAAGAACACGGACATCACCTTGTCCGCCGACTATCAGTGGACCGAGGACTTCATGACGTACGCGAAGTACGCCACGGGCTTCAAGGGAGGTGGCTTCAGTCCGCGGCCCTCGACGGCGCTGCAGACCGAGCCGTTCAAGCCGGAGAAGCTGCGAACGGTGGAGCTCGGCGCGAAGTCCGAGCTGCTCGATCGGCGGGTGCGCCTGAACGGCGCGCTGTTCTTCTCGCGTTATCTCAACCAGCAGACCTTCGCGCAGCAGCTCGATGCATCCGGCGCCAACTGGTTCCGCGAAGTGAACGCCGGCAAGGCGCGCATCTGGGGGCTGGAGGGTGAGTTGCAGGCGGAGCCGGTCAAGGGTTTCCGTATCGACGGGTCCTTCGGCTACATCAACTACAACCTCTTCGACAACGAAGGGAACGTGTTGCTGTTCGAGGGTGACAACTGCGGCGGTCAGCGTTGCTATTCACCGCGTACTCCGAAGTGGAATGGCGCAGTGGGTCTGCAGTACTCGATCGGCACCGCTGCGGGTTCGATCACGCCGCGCCTGGATGCGCAGTACCAGTCCACCATCTACTTCACCACCAACAACGTCGGCGTGCAGCCGGGCTACACCTTGCTGAACGGGCGCGTGACGTGGGAGTCGGAGAACAAGAACTGGGAAGTGGCGGTGTACGGTGCGAACCTCACGGACAAGGGCTACTTCAACGGCAAGTTGAACCTGGTCGGCTTCTTCGGTCGTGAGCAGGGCAACCCTGGCTTGCCCCGTACGTGGGGACTCAGCTTCAAGCGCAGCTTCAATTAGCCTACCCGCAAAAGTGGCCTTCGGCCTGCGCGGCCCGGCCCTTTTGCCGACTGCTCCGTGGCCGAGCGCACAGAGCGGACAGAAGATGTCTCCGAGTCGGCGCGTCCCCCGTGGCGCGCCGATCTCGTTTAGGATGCGGGCCCTCGCGGTCACCCGATGAGTCCGGTTCCGCTCCATGGCCAAAACAGAAGCAGATTTCCAGGCGACGGTGCCGCAGCCGGCCAGCGCATCATTCTCTGCGGCCTATAGAGGCTATGTCCTGGCGGTGCTGGTTTTCGCCTACGCCGTGAATGTCATGGACCGCGGCGTGCTCGCGCTGCTGCTCGAAGGTATCCGGCACGAGTTCACTCTCACGGACCGGCAGCTCGGGTTCCTGAGCGGGCTTCCCTTTGCTCTGTTCTATTCGACGCTCGGCATTCCCATCGCGATGCTTGCAGACCGCTCGGTTCGCCGCAACGTGCTTGCCGGGTGCTGCGCACTGTGGAGTGCCGCTACCGCTGCGTGTGGCTTTGCTTTCAACTTCAGTTCGCTCATAGCGGCGCGCGCGGCCACCGCGGTGGGCGAGGCTGGGGGCACGCCACCTTCGCACTCACTGATCTCGGATTACTTTCCGAAGGTGAATCGGGCCACTGCGCTTTCCATCTATGCGCTGGGTGTGCCGGTCGGCACGATGCTCGGCAATCTGCTGGGCGGCTGGGGCAACGACCTCGTCGGCTGGCGCATGACATTCATTCTGGTCGGTGCGCCTGGGTTGCTCGTTGCGCTGTTGGTGTGGGCTACGGTACGGGAGCCGCCGCGAGGGCTTGCGGATCTCACCGTCGAGAGGAAAGTCGCGGCGCCGCCGATTCTGGATGTCGCGAAGTTTCTATTGAAGTACGCATCGTTCCGGCACATGTGTCTGGCGGCGGGGCTGCACTCGGTGGTGTGGTACGCGGGCAGCCAGCTCAACGGAGTGTTCTTTCAGCGCTCGCACGAGATGGCGGCGAAGGAGGCGGGCAGCTGGCTCGCCATGTTCGCGCTGATTGGAACGCTGGGTACGCTGCTCGGCGGAGTGCTGTCGGACCGACTGAGCCTGCGGAACAACGACAGGCGCTGGTACATGTGGGTCCCGGGCATCGCCACGCTGGTGATGGTGCCGTTTCAGTTCGTTTCTTATCTGGCGGACGATCTGCGGCTGGTCATTCCGGCGTTCAGCATCATGATCGTGCTGGCGTCGATGTTTTTTGGGCCCTCGTTTGCTGTGTCTCAGTCACTGGCTACGTTGCGTACGCGGGCGGTGGCTACGTCGCTGCTCCTGTTTGTGCAGACGTTCGTGGGGCTTGGGCTGGGGCCGCTGGTTGCCGGGTTTATCAGTGAGTATCTGAAGCCCAGCGTGGGGATTCACGATTCGATTCGCTATGGGCTGGTGATTGTGGGGATGGTGAATGTCTGGGCTGCCGTGCACTACTTCGTGGGTGCGCGCACCATTCGGCAGAATCTGGCTGCGACGGAAGAGTTGAATCGGCAGTTGGCGGTGTGAATTGAATTTGCGCGGTGTGCCGCGCGCGCACTCAGCTGTCGGAAGCCATCAGACGCCGGGCGGCTCGCAAGGTGTTTTTTGGCTTTTTTCAGCCGCCTGGCGGCGCGTAAGAGTTAGTGCTCGCCGCACGAGCTAGTGTGCTGTCCCGCA
>JBDTUL010000362.1:0-6691 GCA_040007735.1 Gammaproteobacteria bacterium
TCATGGGTTTTTCCTCCGTGCCGGCGGGCCCCTACGATACCTCGCGGCATTACATAAACAACACCTTATATATAGTGAGACCCCCGTCCGGTGCGCTGACAGAACTATTACAGACCGCCCCGCGACCCGCTGCTATCGTCCCGGCACCCCGACTTCAGGGCCCGGCCCGCGCAAGTCTTCATTCAGGTACGCACGCTTGACGGCTAAATTCATCGACCGGCTCAAAGAGATCAACTGGATCACCAACATCTTCCTGGTGGCGTTCCATGTGTCAGCCGTCGCGGCGCTGTTCTTCTTCACCTGGACGGGTCTGTTCCTCGCGCTGTTCCTGTGGTGGGTCACCGGCAGCCTGGGTATCGGCATGGGCTACCACCGCCTGCTCACCCACCGGTCCTACAAGGCGCCGAAGTGGATCGAGTACCTGTTCACCATCTTCGCCACCATGTCCCTCGAAGGCGGCCCGATTTTCTGGGTAGCCACGCATCGAATCCATCACCGCCATACCGACAAGCCGGGCGATCCGCATTCCCCGCGCGACGGCAAGTGGTGGTCGCACATGGGCTGGATCACCAGCGGCAAGGCCATGCATCGGTCCACCGAAGAGCTCGCGCCTTTCGCCCGTGACCTCGTGAGCGACCGCTTCCATCTCTGGATCAGCAAGTATCACTGGGTGCCGCTCACGGTGTCGGGCCTCCTGATCCTGGCGATATTCGGCTGGCAGGTGACCCTCTGGGCCGTTGGCCTGCGCGTCACGCTGGGGTTGCACTTCACCTGGCTCGTGAACTCCGCGACCCATCTGTGGGGCTCGCAGCGCTTCGACACCGGGGACGATTCGCGCAACAGCTTCTGGGTTGCCATCCTCACGTGGGGCGAAGGCTGGCACAACAACCACCATGCTCACATGCACTCGGCGCGCCATGGGCTGCGCTGGTGGGAAATCGACATGAACTGGTACGGCATCAAGGCGCTCAGCTGGCTGGGGCTGGCCAGGGACATCAAGCTGCCGCGGCTCCGGCCGCAGGCTGCCGATGTGGACGCGGATGACCAGATTGCCGTAGAAGGCGCCACCTGAGCCTCTAGCTCCGTGCCGGCACAGCCGGCCGGCCGGCCGAAATACACGCGCACGGAGGCGCGTGGCGCGGCGAGTTACACTCGCTTCCGATGAAGATCACCACTCGCCGCGGAGCCACCGCATTCTTCATCGCGTTGGGCTGTGCGCTCGTCGCGATCGCCGTCGGGCTCAACATCACCTGGATCATTCACTGGCGCAGTGTCGTGCCGGTGGCGATCGGTGTCGTTCTCTTCGCACTCATCATCGCGGGTCTCATCGTGAACACCATTTTCGTAGTGCGTGAGATTCGTCGGAACGAGCAGTACGACAGCTTCCTCAACGCGGTGACGCACGAGCTGCGAACACCGGTGGCATCCATTCGGCTCTACCTCGAAACGTTGCAGTCTCGCAAAGTTACGGATGCGCAACGCCGCGAGTTCTATCAGCACATGCTGGCGGACACCGACCGGTTGATGGGAACCGTCGACCAGGTGCTGCGTGCGGCGGAAACGACGCAGAAACGGCGCGAGCGCAATTGGACACCAGTGGATATCGCCGGGTTGATGCACGAGTGCGCCGAGCTTGCGCGCGCGCGGCACCAGCTTCCGGCGGAGGCGCTGACGGAGAAATACTCGAGCCCGGAGAGCGCAGCCACCACCGTTCTCGGCGATCCGGACGAGCTGCGCATAGCAATCGCGAACGTGTTGGACAACGCCGTGAAGTATTCGCCCGGGCGCGTGCGTATCCACGCCGAAGTGCTGGCCGGCGATCAGGATGTGCTCGTGCGCATCAGTGACAAAGGGGTCGGAATCCCGCCTGCGGACCTGAAGCGCATCTTCAAGCGCTTTTTTCGCACGGGGCGGGCCCGCACCAAAGTGAAAGGCACCGGCCTCGGGCTGTTCATCGTCCGCAACATTCTCAGGAAGCACCGCGGCGGTGTGGTGGCCGAGAGCGAAGGCGAAGGAAAGGGCGCCACCATCACCCTGCGCCTGCCGGAGCTCAAAGCGCGATGAGCGAGATGGTGGTCGTTGAAGACGAGGCTCACCTGGCGCAGGGGCTTCGCTTCAACCTCGAGGCCGAAGGCCACCAGGTGACCTTGTTCGACACGGGGGAGGCGGCGCTCGAGCACCTGCTGGTCAACCAGCGGAATGCCGATGTCGTGATCCTGGATGTCATGCTTCCCGGCGTCGATGGGTTCGACGTCGCCCGCGAGCTGCGCAAGGCGGGCAGGTTCATGCCTGTGTTGATGCTGACTGCACTCAATCGCCCGGAGGATGTTCTGCGCGGTTTCGAGAGCGGAGCGGATGACTATCTGCCGAAGCCGTTCGATCTCGCCATCCTGGTGGCGCGCATCAACAGCCTGCTGCGCAGGAGCGCGTGGTCCGGCGAACCGCGCCCCGCCGCCGCCGAAATTGCCGAGAAGGACGAGCCCCCTTTCGAGTTCGATGGCCGAACGGTGGACTTTCGCGCGCTCGAACTGCGCACCGGCAGTGGCATCTTCAAGTTGACGTTGATGGAGGCGGACCTGCTGCGCTACCTGATCCTCCATCGCGGCAAGCCGGTTTCACGCAAGCAGATCCTGCAGAAGGTATGGAATCTTCCCGCTTCCATGGACACGCGCGCCATCGACAACTTCATCGTTCGGCTGCGACGTTATATGGAAGACGACCCCAAGCAGCCGCGCTATCTGCTGACCGTGCGCGGGGTGGGGTACAAGTTTGTGACGGAGCCGAACTGACTCTTCGCTCAACCGCCCGGCTGGGAAGTCAATCTGCCAGCGATCCACCGCGACACCACGTAAAACACCGGCGTAAAAACAAGCCCAAACACGGTTACACCAATCATCCCGAAGAACACCGCGATACCGAGGGCGTGCCGCATCTCCGACCCCGCCCCCGATCCAAATGCCAGCGGCGCAACGCCAGCAATAAACGCAACAGACGTCATCAAGATAGGCCGCAACCGCGTACGCGCAGCATGCGCCGCAGCCTCGGCCGGACTCATCCCCTGTTGCTCTTCAGCCTGCCGTGCAAACTCAACAATGAGAATGGCGTTCTTCGCCGCAAGCCCGATAAGCACAACCATGCCAATCTGCGTGAGAATGTTGTTGTCGCCGCCGTTGAGATTGACGCCCAGCATGGCGGCGAGCAGGCACATGGGTACGATCATGATCACAGCGAGCGGCAACGTCAGGCTCTCGTAAAGCGCAGCGAGGAAGATGAACACGAACACTACCGCGAGCGCGAAGCTCAATCCACCGGTGTTTCCGGCCAGCTGCTGCTGATACGCGATATCGGTCCACTCGAACGAGAACCCGGCGGGCAGGCGGGCGCGAGCGATACGTTCCATCGCGGCCATCGCCTCTCCTGTCGACGCACCCGGTGCGGTGTCGCCCTGGATATCCGCGGCGGGATAGAGGTTGTAGCGAAACACCTTGTACGGCCCTGCGGCCGGCTGGAAGTTCGCCACGGAACTCAGGGGCACCATCGCGCCTGACGCCGAGCGGGTTTTCAGCGTTCCCACCCAGGCCGAGTCCTGCCGGAACGGCGCATCGGCCATCGCAATCACCTGGAACGTGTGGCCCAGCAGGTTGATGTTGTTGACGTACGTGCCGGCCAGATAGGTCTGCAGTGTGGCGAACACGTTGGCCGAGGGCACGCCGAGCATCTCGGCTTTGTCCCGATCCACCTGCGCATTCAACCTCGGGCTGCGACTGTTGAAATTGACATACGTGTTCGTCACGGCGGGATCTTTCCCAGCAGCCTCTGCAACGTCGCGCGCGGCGGCCTCGAGCGCGGCATAACCATTGCCGCCGCGATCCTCGATCATCATCTTGAAGCCGCCTGCGGAGCCGAGACCGAACACCGGCGGGGGCTGGCTGATGCGGAAGTCCGCACCCGTGATCACCGACAGCCTCTGGCGCAGATCTGCGGTGATCTTCGCCGCGCTCTGCCCCAGTTGGAGCCGCTCTTCAAAGGGCTGGAACACCGCCCACATCTGGGTGGAGCTCGACTGGTTGTTGAAGCCGTTGCCGTCGATTCCGGCATAGGTCGATGTCGCCCAGACACCCGGCGTCTCGAGGGTGATGTCGATGGCCTGCTGCGTGATCGCATCCGTGCGTGCCAGCGTGGCGCCGACCGGCAACTGCACGGACATCGAGACCGTACCCTGATCCTGCGCGGGGATGAAACCGCGAGGAGTATCCAGGATTCTCCAGGCCGTGAGCGCCAGCAGCCCCACATAGATGACGAGCACCATGGCGCTCGCCCGTATCATCCGCCGCGCGAAATCGCCGTAGCCGTGGGCAAAGCGATCGAAGCCACGAGTGATCTTTTCTCCCATGGCGCTCAGCCGGCTCTGGCCGCTCACAGCAGAGTGCGGCTTCAGAATGAGCGCGGCAAGCGTCGGCGAGAGACTCAACGAGACCACCAGCGAAATCAGAGTGGCGCTTGCGATAGTGAGTGCGAACTGCTTGTAGAACTGCCCGGTAATACCGCCCATGAACGCGGTGGGCACGAACACGGCGACGAGCACGAGCGCGATGCCGATGAGTGCGCCGCCAACCTCGTCCATCGTCACGTGAGCCGCTTCACGGGGGCTCAGTCCGTTGCGAATGTGGCGCTCCACGTTTTCCACTACGACGATCGCGTCATCGATGACGATGCCGATGGAGAGCACCAGGCCGAACATCGACAGGTTGTTCAGCGAAAAGCCGAACAGCCCCAGCACCGTACAGGTGCCGATGAGCGAGACAGGAATGGCGAGCAGCGGAATCAAGGCGGTGCGCCAACTCTGCAAGAACAGAATGACGACGAAGACCACCAGCAGCGTGGCGTCGATCAGCGTCCGCTGCACTTCGCTGACCGAGGCGCGAATGTAATTGCTCGGGTTGTAAATGATCTCGTATGCAATGCCGGACGGGAAATCCGCCTGCAGCGCGCGCATCGTGTCCTGCACGGCCCGGGCTACTTCGAGCGCATTGCTGCCCGGGGCCTGGTTGACGCTGAGCGCGACGGCACGTTCCCGATTCTTGAATGCGTTGATGCCGTAGTTCTGCGCGCCCAGCTCGACACGCCCGATATCCGAAACCCGCGTGACCCGGCCTTCGCTATCTCGTTTGATGATCACCCGCGCGAACTCATCGGCCGTCGACAGTTTTGCAGCGGTCTGGATGATGAGCTGCGAGGCTGCCGGGTTGTTCGTAAAGGGAGGCGCGCCAACGGCGCCCGCCGCCACCTGCACATTGTTGTTACGCAGGGCTTCGACGATTTCCTGCACCGTGAGATTGCGTGCCGCGGCCTTATCGGGATCTATCCAGATGCGCATGGCGTAGTCGCGTGCCGCGTTTACGCCGACATCGCCCACTCCTGGTACGCGCAGCAGGCGCTCGCGCACCTGGAGGCTGGCGTAGTTCGCGAGAAACTTCCGATCCATCTGTGGATCGGTGGCGGTCATGTGCACGATCAGCAACGTGTCGCCGGCGCCTTTGCGCACGCTGACACCCAGGTCCTGCACTTCCTGGGGAAGCTGGGGGAGCGCGGTTTGCACCCGGTTCTGGACCTTCACCTGCGCGAGGTCGACATCCGTCCCCAGCTTGAAGGTGACCGTGATTCCCACTCGCCCTTCGCCGATCGACTGCGAGGACATGTAGAGCATGTCGTCGACGCCGTTGATCTGCTGCTCCAGCGGCGATGCCACGCTGTCCGCCATCACCTCTGCCGACGCCCCGGGGTAGGTTGCCGAGACGGACACGGTGGGTGGGGCAATGCGTGGGTACTGATCGACCGCGAGCCGCGGGAAGGCGATGGCTCCGAGCAGTGTGATGATCACGGACACCGCGCAGGCGAACACGGGCCGATCGATGAAGAAGTGAGCGATCCTCACGGTGAGGCCGGCTTGTCCAGCTTCGTGTTTTCGCCTCGTGAGATACCGGACGGGAAGGCGCTCATCTGCGCATCCTCCGCCTTCACCTTGCGGCCGGGGCGAGCCCGCTGCACGCCGCTGATGATGACCCGATCCGTCGGCGCAAGACCCGACCGAACCACCCGCATGTCGTCGATCAACCGGCCCACCTCGATAGTGCGCTGGCCGACGATGCCATCGCTGCCGACGACGTAGGCGACCTGCCGTGTCTGGTCGTTCACCACGCTCTCATCGGGAATCAGCATCGCCTCGCGTTCCTGGGCGGCGAAACGACGCATGTGGCCGAACATGCCCGGCGTCAGGAACCCCTTTGGATTGGCCACCAGCGCTCGGGCGCGGATCGTGCCCGACCCCTGGTCCAGCGCGTTGTCCATGAACTCGATGCGGCCCTTCCAGCGATAGTCCGTCTCATCCTGCAGCCGGATGTCCACCGCGTTGTCCGGGCTCGGGTGGTCCTGCTCGCGCTTGTATTTCAACAGGGCGGATTCCGGTGCATCGAAAACGAAGCGAATCGGATCAAGCGTCACGATGGTGGTGAGCAGGGTGGTGCCCGCCTGCACCAGGTTGCCGGGGGCCAGGCGATAGTTCGAGATGTGGCCCTCGAGGGGCGCCACCACGCGCGTGAACTCCAGGTTCAGGGCCGTGGCATCGATGTTCGCCTGCGCGGCCTGCACGTCGGCTGCGGCTTGCAGCTGGGTAGCGGTGAGCGCTTCCATA
>JBDTUL010000363.1:0-6681 GCA_040007735.1 Gammaproteobacteria bacterium
CCGGGAATCGCCGGCGCCGGAACGCCCAGCACCGGCGCGAGCCGCGCCACGTAGGCAGCGAAGGTAAACGGCCCGCCGTCCACGACGCTGGCACGTCCCGCCGCGCGAAGCCGCGCGCGTAGCGTTCCGTCGGACAACAACCGATCGATGCTTCTCTTCAACGCCACGGTATCGCCGTAGGGCACGAGCAGGCCTGTCTCCTCGTGCCGAACCACGTCTACGGCGCCTTTCTCACTGGCTGCGACAACCACCGCGCCGAAGAACATCGCCTCCAGGAACACGATGCCAAAGCCTTCCTTTCCGCTCGGCAGGACAAACGCTGCGCAGTCCCGATACAACCGCACGAGCTCGAGGTCCGAGACCGTGCCGGTGAAATGCACTCGCTCACGCACGCCGAGACGCTGTGCCACACCTTCCAGAAAGGGCCGGTCGTTCCCTTCGCCTGCGATGACATAGTGAATGGAGGAGTCGGCGAGCATCACCAGGGTTTCGAGGACCGTGACGATGCCTTTGTAGCGGTCGCCGCGATCGAGCCGCGTCACGGAGAGCAGGTAGCGAGGCGGCAGATCCGCAAGCCGACCACTCTCTGCGGACTCGGCATCGAATCGCGCCGTCCACGATTCGCTGAGCGCGTTCGGAAACACCTGCAGCCGGCTTTCGTTCAGCGCAGGCACCTGGTCCAGAATCATCTGCCGGGTGTAGTGGCTGACGCACAGGAAGAGATCGAGCACGCGCATGGCGCGACGCTGGCGGGCGGCGAGTCCACTCCAGACCTCGATGCCGTGTGCCACGAGCACCAGACGGCAATGGCGGTTGCGGTTCAGCCTCGACGCTGCGGCCACCAGCGTCAGGAGATTCACATGGCCAATGATGACGAGGTCATATCCGCCGCGCACGAGAGCAGCGGTTGCCGTGAGCGCGAATCGCGCCTTGTCGTATCCAAACACTCTGATGTTCGCGCCGGCCGGCGCAGTCCATCGCGTTCGCGACTCCTCACTGTCACCCAGCGAGAGCACATCGCACGCAACATCAACGCGTGCGCACGCCGACAGGAACGTGCGATTGAACCTTTGAATGCCGCCATCCGCATAGACCTGGGACAGCAGCACCAGGACACGCGCCTTGTCGGCGCCCTGAGGTCGGGAATTCGTCATGGCGGTACAGTCAGGCAGCTCGCCGCGCACTGATCGGCGGAAGTTCCACTCCGCGATCGTGATGAGCGAGAAAACAAAGCAACATCAACGCCGCCCACAGCAATGGATGCGCATCCCTCGCGCCACTGACGTGCAGGTCGAACAACTTGACGAGCCGTTTGCGGTCGAGCGGCAGCCGCGAAACGAGCGCCTGGTCGTGTATGAGATCGCCGGCCCAGGAGCGAAGCGGGCCGCGCAGCCATTGAGCCACGGGCACGCCAAATCCCTTCTTGGGTCGATGCACGACTTCGGGGGGCAAGTAGCGGCACAGAGCTTTCTTCAGCAGGTACTTCGTCTGTTGCCCGCGAATCTTGTGCTGCACGGGTAACCGCATCGACCATTCGACCAGCCGATAGTCGGTGAGCGGGCAGCGAGCTTCGAGCGAGAACGCCATCGTCGCCACGTCCACCTTCTGCAGGAACGCATCGGGCAGCATGAAGCCGAGATCGAGCCGCATGCCGGTTTCGGCCGGCGTCAGGTCGAGTGCGAAGCTCGACGCAACCTGCTCGAACAAGGCGCTCGAGGATTCGGTATTCATCAGCACGTCATCGGTGACGAGCGGATCGAAATCCTTGGCGAAACTGCGCAGGTAGTTGAAGACAGCGATTGGAGTGTTCCGCCGCAGGGCGCCTGCCAGCAGCTTTGCGCGATGGCCGGGAAAACGCTTCGCAATGTCGCCCATCAGTCGACGGACCGCCGGGGGCCAGCTGTTGATGCGCGCGAGCCGTTCGGCGAGCGAGTAATAGTGGTAGCCGCCGAACAGCTCGTCGCCACCGTCGCCCGTCAACGCTACCGTGACGTGCCTGCGCGCGAGCCGCGCCACGGCCAATGTCGGGAAGGCCGAGCTGTCGGCGAACGGCTCGTCGAATTCCTCGATGTAGAGCGGCAGCAGCTCGAGCAGGTTGCCCACGTGCAACGTCTCAGTGACATGATCCACACCGAGCAGCCCAGCGATGCGGGCCGCAGCCGGACCTTCGTTGTACTGTTGTTCCTTGAAGGCGATCGTAAAGGTGCTCGGGGAGGACACACCGACCGCCTTCATCGCCGCAACGACGAGTGCGCTGTCGACGCCGCCGGAAAGCATTGCACCGAGCGGCACATCGCTCAACAACCGAATCTTGACGGCGTTGCGAACGAGCGCATCGAGCTCGTCGACGAGATCGTTCTCGCTGCGCTTTCCGGCCGCGACCGGCGCGATGTGCCGGTAGTCCCAATAGCGAATGACGCGCGGCTCGTGGAGATCCACCAGCACGTAGTGGCCCGGCAGGAGTTTCCGCACCTGTCGGTACAGGGACATTGGCGCCGGGATGTAGCCGAGTTCGAGATAGACACGCAACGCGCCCGGATCGATCTCCGCAGCCGAATTCCTCAGCAATGCAACGAGTGCACCGGGGCGCGAAGCAAACAGGAACGCGCCATTTTCCCACGCGTAGTACAGCGGTTTCACGCCCACACGATCGCGGGCGACGAACAGGCGCTGCTCGACCTGATCCCAGACGGCGAACGCGAACATGCCGTTCAGGTGATTGAGGCACGCGATGCCCCACTGCCGATAGGCTTCGAGCAACGTTTCCGTGTCTGACGTACCGCGCCAGCCACCAGGCGGCGGCGCGAGCTGCTTGCGCAACTCGGCGTGGTTGTAGATTTCGCCATTGAACACCATCACGAAGCGGCCGTCGGCCGACTCCATGGGCTGGTGACCCGCAGCCGACACGTCGACCACCGAGAGGCGCCGATGCCCGAGCCGCACCAGCTTGTCCGACCAGATGCCCGAGTCGTCTGGCCCACGCCGCTGCAGCCGCTGCACGCTGGACGCAAAGAGGTCCGGCTCCGGCAAACGGCCACCATTGTGAAATACGCCGACGATTCCGCACATGGGTCGAGTCTACGGAGCGTCTATTAAGCTTTTGCAACCGCGGCCGTTGCGGCCCGCTCGATGCCGGCGGCCGCGGCGTCGATGGACCAGCGCGCACTCTCGCCCGCTGCTGCCGCGCCCATGCGCCTCAAGGTCTCGCCGCTGCAGCCGAGCGCCTGACGAAGCACGGCGGTGAGCTGTTCCAGATTCGTGGATTCGAACGTCCAGCCGTTGATGGCTTCCTTGATCAGATCGCGCGCGCCGCCGACCTTGCTGCTCGCAATCACCGGGCGGCCGGAGGCCATCGCTTCGTTCAGCGCCAGGCCCCACGTTTCTCCAGGCCCGCGAGAGGGCAGAGCGAACACCGTGCCAAGCCGATAGATGGCGGGCATTGCCTGTTGATTCTGAAAGGGCAGGAAATGAATGTCGGTGCGGCCGGCGGCCTGCGCACGCAACTGCGCTTCGAGCGCTCCATCGCCGACGAAGACCAAGTGGCCGGGCATGCCACAGCGACGAAAGGCTTCGAGGAGCAGCTGGGGGTCTTTCTTCGCGATCAGCTTTCCCGCGAAGACGACGACGGGCGCGCCAGCGGCAATACCGAGCTCGCGCCGCCACAGGGCCGCGCGCGATTCGTGCCGGCCGTCGGGGTCCGCGAAGCGCGCGGCGTCGACGGCGTGAGGTGCGAAGGCGATCTGCCGTTGCGGCACTCCGCACCAGCGATAGTAATCGGTGTTGTTCGAGCCCACGGCCACCGCGACGTCGATGTGGCGATAGACCCAGCTCAGGAATATTCGTCGCGCGAGTTTCCGCCATGCAGGGCCGTCATCGAGCAGCGTGGAATCGCCGCGAAACAGCACCGGGATCCTGCCGTTGAAATAGCGCAGGGCCTGCAGGTGCGACTGCAGATTCCAGCCGAACACCAGCACCGCATCCGCCCGCCAGTCTTCAATCGCGCGCGTCAGGCCCGGATTGCGCAAGCCACCGAAATGATCGGTGCCGGGCCGCGCGGCGAGGTTGGGCACGAATTCGAACTCATAGCCCTCGAGCAGCGGAATGTCCCACTCGACCGCCCGGCCGAAGCCCGCGTCCATGACCTTGCCGTCGGCCGTCTGCGACCACGTATAGAACACGCGCGGCTGCACCGTCGCCGAGCCCGCCAGCGCGCGGAAGAGCGGCGCGTAATACTGGATGGGATGCGTCGAGACGACCGCCAGGCGTACGTTCTTCAGGGCGGCGGCCATCGCGTTGGGGCGTTTCGGTCGTGCGAGTGTAGGAACAACGTAACAATCAAATCGCAAAATTGTGACCGGCTCGTTGCGCGCGCCGCGTAACCCAACCTCGTGACCGCAAATTCGTGGTGATTCGTTGAACGCCTTAGTCTTCCCGAACCCGATGATGTCCAGCCAATACGTGCAGTACGGCTGCGGCTGGCACGCGCCGCGCGAGTGGCGCAACTTCGATTCCTCGCCGACGCTGCGTTTCGAGCGCATGCCGTTGCTCGGGCGGCTCTATGCGCGCAACGACCGCCGCTTCCCCGCCAACGTGGAATACGGCGACATCGTAAAGGGGCTGCCAGTCGGGCCTGAGTCTGTTACAGGCGTCTACTGCTCCCACATTCTCGAGCACCTCTGCCTCGAAGATTGCCGGGCGGCGCTGCGGAACACCTACCAGGTGCTGCGCTCGGGCGGTGTATTCCGCTTCGTAGTGCCCGATCTCGAATTCCTCGTGCGCGAATATCTCGACAATGGCTCGTCCGAAGCGGCTCTCGCCTTCATGAAGGAAACGGGGCTAGGCCACGAGAACCGCCGCTATAGCCTGCCGCGCTTTCTCGCCTCCTGGCTCGGCGGCTCGCAGCACTTGTGGATGTGGGACTACAAGTCCATCGAGTCGGAGCTGCGCGACGCGGGTTTCGTCGCGATACGAAGAGCGTATCTGCACGACTCGTCCAACCCGATGTTCACAGAAATAGAGGACCGCAGCCGCTGGGACAACTGTCTCGGGGTGGAATGCAGGAAACACGACGCCGCCCTGAGCGGATGATCGGGCTGCTGGCCCGGCCGGCTTCAGGCCCCAGCCTTGCGCGGTGGCGCGCGATCGTTGCGTTGTTTGCACTGGCCTTCGCGGGCAACGCGGTAGCAGCTGCACCCTTGCTTCTTCGCACGGCGAACTACGAATCACCCGTGCGTGCAGATCCTGACGACCTGCTCCTCATTCCCGGATATGGCTTTCACACCGGCGATCGAGTGGTCTATCAAGCCGTCGGCGCGGCGAGCGACTCGGGCAAGCATCCGGATTCAGTGCCGAAGACCTCCAACGCCACGTTGGGTACCGCGACCGTCGTTCGCAGCGGCAGCCCCGCCTATGCTATGACGGTGCGGCTGCCTGAGGAAATCTCCCCGCACACGATCTATCGACTGTGGGTTGTGAACGCGGGCGGTGAATGGAGCGAGCCGGTTTCGATCAACGACCCACGACCGCTGTGGATTTCTCCTGCCTACGTCTACGCCACCGCGGACGTTGCGCACACCAATCGTCGCGTGCGCGTGATCGGCCGCAACCTCGAGCCCGAGAATTCCGATTCCGTCCGCATCAGGCTGGAAGGACGTAAAACCTATCTGCTCACGGCCGAGGCCCCGGCGGCCGACTCAACTGCGCTACGACACTACGTTGCGGAAGCTCCGCTGCCAGCGCAGATGGAGCCCGGCGCGTACGCCGTCAGCGTGAGTCGCGGCGATCTCGGGTGGGTGCGGCTCGCGGACCAGAGGCTGGAAGTGCGCGCCGACCCAGTCGCCGCACGTCATTTCGATCTGTCCGATTCACAGTTCGGCGAATGTCGTGCCGATGACGAAGCGGACGACAGCGTGTGCCTCGCGCGTGCCATCGAGGCCGCGGCCCGGGCAGGCGGCGGCGTAGTCGATGTTCCCGCAGGGACGTGGGACCTGACGGCTACCCGCGCGGGCGGCGCGAATTCCATCGACGGCTTCGTGCTCCCGCGGAACGTGCATCTGCGAGGAGCGGGCGCAAAGGCCACCTTCATCGTCAGGCATCGTGGCGCAGAGAGCGGTTCAGCGGGAGCGCTGCTCACGCTCACCGGTGCCAACTCGGTGTCAGGGCTCGCTTTCGCGGATGCCGAGCGGATCGAGTCGATGCAGGATATCAAGGCGGTAATCCAGCTCGGCATCCCGTGGGACAGGCCCGGCACACTGCGAACCAATGGCGCGGTTCGCGCGACCGGCATGGAAGGCGCCGTCGACGACATCGTGATCTCGGACAACACGTTCCGCCGCGTCGGCCGTGCCGTCGTCGATAGCGGGCGGCCAATGAGCCATCTCTTCATCACGCGGAATGAATTCAGCGCGTACGAGACCGCGCTGTCGATGCCGGGAGACCGCTTCAACGTTGCGCAGCCGTATCGCGTCGACGACGCCGTGATTCGCTGGAACCGCTTCGTGCCCGGCAGCTACGTCGACCTTACCGCGCACCAGGGGACGATCGGCAGCGGCCTGGGCGCATCCCATCGAGTCGATTTCAGCTCGAACGTCGCGGACGGCGCGAGCTCCGAAGGCTTGCAATCGCCGCAGGATCAACACGGCTTTCGCGCGGCGTTCTTCTGGAACGTCAATGGCGATCACG
>JBDTUL010000364.1:0-6674 GCA_040007735.1 Gammaproteobacteria bacterium
GCGCGCCGTCTCCTGCGGGGCGGCGACCGCCTCACAGAAAGGCACGCTCACGATCAGCATGGAAACCAGAAACGTCGTCGTCGGCTTCATCATTCCCCCTTTGCCTGACAATCGCTGACAGAAACTTCGTTGCCGCGCGCGTGACGCGAGCATGCGTTTCTTTAAATTAAAGATACACTTAAATCTTAACGTGTCAAACAGGCGGCCGCTTTGGGGCGCGCTCGAGGCCATGACCACGATCTCTTTCAGGCGAACTATCCCTGCTCTTTTGCGGTTAAACCTGATTTATGCGGCCGGCATCCGGCCCCGGCCCATCGTCGCAGCTTGCTAGATCATTTAAATCTCGGTATAAAAACTTTATGTACTGAAGCGGGATGCTTGCCTGCCGCGGCCGCGCACGCTCGGGCGACGACACAAATAAGAGGGGACTGCATGATCGATTCGTCCAGACCGCCAGCAGACGCTGAGCGAACCGTTGCCACGAGCCATCTCGGCCGCGAGTATCGGAGCGAGCACGACGGAACCTATCTGCAGAACTGGAACCCGCTGATGCTGGCAGCGGAGCTACGCCCCGGGCAGATCATCGGGCGGGATTTTCTCGGCACGCGGGTCATCGTCTATCGGGGCCCGGAAGGTCAGCCTGTCGTGCAGAGCGCTTATTGCCCGCATGTCGGCGCCGATCTTTCCCAGGGAGAGATCGTCAACGGCCGCGTGCGCTGCGCCTACCATCATTGGCAATTCGCAACGAACGGGCGCTGCGTCGCCATTCCGAGCACGACGCGTATTCCGCCGGTGGCGAGGCTATACAACTACCCCGCGGCCGAGCGGTGGGGCCTGATCTGGGCGTTCAATGGCGCGGAGGCCCTGCATGAGCTTCCCGAGATGCCCAATGGCCAGGAACAGGATCTCTACTACAAAGTGTTCCACCACGGCGTACGCCCCGTCGAGGGCTGGATTTCAGCTTCGAACCTGGTCGACTTCCAGCACCTGACCAGCGTTCATGGCATCCCCGATGCGATTCCGAAGTCGGTGATATTCGACAAGTACGTCATCAACGTGCGCCAGGAGTCCGCCGCGCGCATCGCCGACACCCGGCTCTACGGCGGCACCTGGCTGACCGCTCACACGCAATACAGCGATGGCACCGAGCGCATGTTCATGGCGGGAAGCTCGCAGGTCGCACCTGGACTCTCGGACGCCTATTACGTCGTTGCACGCCGCAAGAGCGAAGTTGAGAAGCTCGGTGTCGAAGCGACGGATGCGCTCATCAGCAAGCAGGTCGCCTACGTCCAGAAGCTCTACCGCGAGGACGAGCCGATCCTGTTCACCATGCGCTTCCGGGGGCGCGGCAAGAGCGCGCTGCTCGACGTGGACCGCTATTTCGGCGAGTACCTCGAATACATCGAGAAATATCCGCGCTCCGCTCCTTTCGATGTGTGATTTCCCTTTCACGACAAACCTCGGCACCGAGAGCCCGCCATGAGTAACAGACATATTCGCGTTGGCGTATTTGCCCCACCGCATCATCCGAACAACGAAAATCCCACGCTCGCCATGCAACGGGACTTTCAGCTGGTGGAGTGGCTCGAGGAGCTCGGGTACTCGGAATTCTGGCTGGGCGAGCATCACTCCGGAGGCATGCAGATCTACGGCTCGCCGGAACTGTTCATCGCGGCCGCGGCAGAGCGCACTACCCGGATCAAACTGGGCGCCGCCGTCATCTCGCTTCCCTACCACAACCCGTTGATGGTGGCCGATCGGATCGTGCAGCTCGATCACCAGACCCGTGGGCGGGCCATGTTTGGCTTCGGCCCCGGAGCGTTGTCCTCCGATGCACACATGTTGAACATTCCAGTCGCCGACTCGCGCGACCGCCTGATGCAGGCCGTGCACACCATCGTGAGACTGCTCGATGGAGAAGTCGTTACGGAGCAGACCGAGTGGTACTCGCTCAAGGATGCCCGTGTTCACCTGGAGCCGTACACGCGCCCGCGCCCGCATCTTGCAGTCGCGAGCCTCAAGACTCCGATCGGGGCGCTCACGGCAGGCAGATACAACATGGGTCTGCTGTGCGCAATGGCCGCCGGTGTCAGCAGCGCCTGGAAAACAGCAACCGAGGCGGCAGCCGAGCACGGCCAGGTCCTCGACCGGGACAACCTCAGGGTCGTGGGCTCGTTCCACCTGGCCGAGACACGCGAGAAGGCGCGCGAGAACGTAAAGTTCGGCTTGGCGCCGTATCTGGAGTATCTCGACACCATTCGGCCACCTACTCCGACGGATCAGGCGTCGACGGGTGATCCCATCGAGAAAGTGCTTGCCGGGCGCGGTGGCGTTGTCGGCACTCCAGACGATGCAGTCGAAGCTCTCGAAAAATTGTGGGACCAGACCGGCGGGTTCGGTTGCCTGCTACTATCCGGCACCAACTGGATGGATTTCGAAGCGACCAGGAAGTCGTACGAACTCTTCATGCGTTACGTGTGGCCCAAGTTCTGCGGCCAGAACCGGCGCCGTGCCGCCTCGCTGGACTGGATGAAGCAGAACGCCCTGCTCTTCAGTGATTTGCGCGACAAAGCGGCCGCGGACGCGATGAAGCCCAGCGGGACGTAACACACCGCCAGCACTCGTGAGCGTCATGCCGCCAACCGACAAGCAGCCAACGGTCTCAATCGACGTCGTTCTGAATGTTCCCCGGCTGGGCCGATACCGGCGAGCGCTCTTCGGGGCATGCGCGCTCATCATGGCTATCGACGGATACGATGCCTACCTGCTCGCGAATCTCGCCCCCTTCATCGCCCGCAACCTGGGGGTGCCGATTGGTGCCATGGGCGCGGTCTTTACCGCGCAGGCTGCTGGACTCGCGATCGGCTACTACACGGTATCGCTGCTTGCAGACCGTTTCGGCCGGCGCAAAATCATAGTCGCATGCGCCGCGCTGTTCGGGCTCCTGACTCTCGCCACTGCGCAGGTCACGACGATCGATGCGCTGGTACTCGTGCGCTTTCTCGCCTTCGCTTCGTTCGGAGGCATGCTTCCCAACGTCGTCGCATTGCTGGCTGAGTTCCTGCCCGATGCCAGACGTCGACAACTGCTCACCTGGGTATTCATTGCGCATGGGCTGGGCGCCGCGCTGGGTGGCCTGCTCGGCCCAACTTTCGTTGCATACCTCTCGTGGCGCGCCGCCTTCTGGACAGGCGGAGTTGTGTTGCTGATCACGACCGTCCTCCTTTATCTCCGTCTGCCGGAATCCTGCCGCTACTGGCTGGTGCGTGATCCTTCGGATGTCCGTATCGGGCAGACGCTCGCATGGGTCGATCCAACGTTTCGCGCCCCGCCGGGCAGCCTATTCGTCACGGACGAGGTGGCTGGCCGCGGCCTGCCGCTAGTACAGCTATTCCGGGACGGCCGAGCGTCGTTAACGTTGCTGCTGTGGGTGGCGAGCGGTGCAGCCTTGAGTGTCACGACAACACTCACTGCCTGGCTGCCCAGTCTGTTGCACACTGTAGGCACGCTCGATCCTGGCGTGGCGAGCCGCGTTTCGTCAGTGTCCGCTATCGGCGCTACCATCGCGCCTCTGATGGTGACGTTCTTCATGCGTCATACCAGCCAGGCGCGCGCTCTCTCGATGATGTTCATCGCTGGGGCTTTCGCGATGATGCTGTTCGCCAGTGTCGCGCGGGTGCCCGGGACCGCCTGGGTACTGAGCTTCTGCTTCGGTCTTCTCGTGATAGGCGGTCAGGCAGGTCTGAATTCACTCATCGGCTCGAGCTACCCGACTTCGATGCGGGCCACCGGCATCGGCTGGGCTGGAGGTATCGGCCGGCTCGCCGCCACGGTTGGACCGGGTACCGTCGCAGCGATGCTGAGCAAACATTGGAACGCGACCGCTATCTACGCATCGATTGCGTCGCCCCTGTTTCTCGCAGCACTCGTGCTGTACTGGGCCGAGCGGCGCCCAACGCACCCACTCACGAGCCCTTCGGCCGGGCTCCGATGCCATTGAACACGAAGTCATAGAGGAATGCTTTGTAGCGTTTGGCCGCTTCGGCGCTGCTAAGGGACCGGGCAGCTGCGGTGGGCTCGGAGGTGAGGTTGGCAAAGAGACGGAGGCTGTAGTGAAACTGCTCGCACAGCCCCATCATCGCCAGATACGTGAACGACACATCGAGCGCGCGGAGCGAGCCTTGCTCGACGCCATCGGCCATGATGCCGCGATAGATTTCGAGGGTACGAGACATCCAGAGGTTGATCAGCTCGGTGGCGAGGGGATCCTCCGTTTCAGTCATGATCTCTACCATGAGGCGGTGATAGAACGGGTTCTCGAAGTAGAAATCGACCATGGCGTCGATGCGGACCCGCAGCCGCTCTGGCGGTGGCGGCCGGTCATCTTCCCCAGCCTCCACCTTTTGTTTGAGCTTGAACGTAAGGTGCCGCGCGACCTCCGTCAGCAGGTGCGTCCGGTCCTTGAAGTAATACTTGAGAAGAGTGAGGTGGACGTTCGCGGCCTGGGCTGCAGCGGTCAACGACAGCTTCTCAGGCGGCAATGTGCACAACAGTTGGGCGGTTTTCTCGATCAGCATTTCCTTGCCGATGCTGCCTTTGTTGGTCGGCCTGCCAATGCCGCGAGTTTTTTTCTTGCGAGTGGCGGCATCGACGGGTGTTCTGGTGCGCTTGGTCACGTGGGGCGAGTCTTCCTGGATCGTCAACTCGTATCATCGTCTAACTGTCAGAAGCTGCCAATGAGATATTCCGTCGATCACGTTGCCAGCGGCGGCGCAGGTACTCCCTGCGCTGCTTCATCTTCGACTTGTCAAAGAATTATATACCGATATAATTTATGCCATGAACGAGGAGTTCCAAACCGCACTCGCGTTGCGCGAGGGGCTGAGGCGGCTGGCCAAAGCTGTCGTAGTGATCACCTGCCAGCATGGTGGGGAACGCTTTGCGATGACGGCCACGGCCGTGAGCGAGCTCAGCATGGAGCCGCCGTCACTGCTGATATGCGTGAACCGGTCGGCAAGTCTGCATGCGCCGCTGGCCGCCAAGGCAGGCTTCTGCGTGAACGTACTGCACCGTGCCCATGCTGACATCTCGGCCCTTTGCAGCGGCAAGGCGAAGGGCGAAGCGCGATTCGCACTCGGCCGATGGCACGCTGAGCCCGGCGGCACCCCGTACCTCGCGGATGCCCAGGCCAGTTTCCTCTGCCGTCACGAGCAAAGCCTGGACTACGGCACGCATTGCATTGTGATAGGTCGGGTTGAGAAGGTTTTGATCCACGGCAGCGTGGACCCTCTCGTCTATGTGGACGGCACCTACAGCCATATTTGCTTGCCGTCCAGGTAGCCGAAGTCCAACCTTCCGGCAGCGTCGACGCAGCAGGTTGTAAGCCAAGCTGACACGTCGATATACTCGAATACACTGTCGTTCTTGCTTCAGCCTCCTCACCTGCTGGCACGCTGCAGGGGTTGAACGCGTTGAAAATGCGCAAACGGCGGCGAACGATTGCTGCCGTAAGGGGGTCGCCAATGCCCGTTCGTATTCTGGACACCACGTTCCGCGATGGCGCGCAAAGTCTATGGGCCATGGCCATTCGTCACGGAATGATGGAGCCCGTCGCCGCGGACATGGACAACGCGGGCTTCGCGGTCATCGAAGTTCCAGCGAATGCGATCCACTTCAAGAAGTACATCCGCGACCTGAAGGAAAACCCCTTCGACCTGGTACGGATGCTGGCGAGCAAAATGCCGAAGACGCCGAAATCGGCGATGGGCGGCGGGCTCAACCTCAACCCTTTTGGCACGGCGACCCCTGCCGCGCTCGGCAGGTTGTACTGGAAGACCTTGTTCGATATGGGCGTCCTCAATCGGCTGCAGACGACCTGCAACACCGCCGATCAGTTGACGCGTCAGCTGCCAACCTTGACCCCGTTCCTGAAGGGCATTGGCTACAAGTTGGCATTCGCGATTTCGTACTCGATCTCGCCACGCCACACGGATGAGCACTACGCCGAGAAGACCCGCGCGGCCGTGGCGTATGGTCGAATACGGACAGGTGCTGTTCCGCGTTCGGCCGTCGTAAGTTCTCGCCATGACGATCCGACGCGTCCTGATCGCCAACCGGGGTGAAATCGCCGTTCGCGTCATCCGCGCCTGCCAGATGCTCGGCATCGAGACGGTGCTCGCGACGTCGGAGGCTGATAGAGATGCGATGCCTGCCCAACTTGCAGACCGCGCCGTCTGCATCGGACCCGCGCGGTCGACCGACAGCTATCTCAACTACCGCGCCATTGTCACAGCCGCCGTGGCGACGGGATGCGATGCGGTGCATCCGGGCTACGGCTTTCTTTCGGAGAAGCCTGAACTCGCCGATGCCTGCGCAACCGCAGGGCTGATCTTCGTCGGGCCGACCAGCGATCACATGCGCAAGATGGGCAACAAGATCGCCGCGCGCACGCTTGCGCGCGAGGCGGGCGTGCCGACGCTTCCGGGTTCGGAGAAAATAGGCTCGGCCGCCGGCGCTGTCGAGGTAGCGGAGCGGATCGGCTACCCGGTGATGATGAAGGCCGCGGCTGGCGGTGGCGGGCGCGGCATGAAAGTCGTTCACGATTCAGGCAAATTGCCGGAAGCCTTTGCAGCAGCCTCCGCCGAGGCGGGCTCGGCCTTCGGCGATCCGACCTT
>JBDTUL010000365.1:0-6654 GCA_040007735.1 Gammaproteobacteria bacterium
ATCGCCGAGCGCCTGCACGCCGCTGGCGTAAAGCTCGTAGTAGCGGATATCCGGCCCGAAGCCGTAGCGAAGGCGGTTCAGATGTTTGGCGCGGCCTCGATGCCGACGGAGTCGATTCACCGGGCTGACGTGGATATCTATGCGCCTTGCGCCCTGGGCGGTGTGATCACCGAGGTATCTGCCGGTGAGATCCGCGCAAAGGCGGTTGCGGGCGCGGCCAACAATCAACTCGCTACACCTCGTGCCGGAGCAATGCTCGCCGAGCGCGGCATCCTGTTCGCGCCGGATTTTGTGATCAATGCCGGAGGCATCGTCAGTGGGCTCGAGGCGGCCTCCCGCATGCCGGGCCGCAAGCTGCTCGAGTTCGCGCCGCTGGAGGCCCGCCTCGCCGCGATTCACGCAAGGCTCGCGGAAATCTTTCGCCGCTCCCGATCCGACGGTCGCCCGCCGGAAGTGACCGCCGAGCAGATGGCCAGAGAGATCATCGGCCGATAGATAGTGACCGGGGGCAACGTGCTCGAGACCGCTTCGCTCGACGACAAGTATCGGCTGGATGCGGCTCGCGCGCTCATCAGCGGCCGGCAGGCCCTGGTGCGGCTGCTGCTTCTGCAGCGGGCACTCGACCGACGCGACGGCTTGAACAGCGCCGGCTTCGTCAGCGGCTATCGCGGCTCACCCCTGGGTGGCTTCGATGCCGAGCTGTGGAAGGCCGAAGCCATGCTCCGCGCCCATGACATCCGGTTCCAGCCGGGCCTCAACGAAGATCTGGCAATGACTGCGGTCGCAGGCTCTCAGCAGATCGGCTTCCTCCCCGGCCGCAAGGTCGATGGCGTGTTCGGTCTCTGGTATGGCAAGGGGCCCGGGGTCGATCGATCCGGGGATGCGATCAAACACGCCAACCTGTCGGGCGTGTCCGCAACCGGTGGCGTCGTGCTCGTCGTCGGGGACGACCATGCGGGGAAGTCCTCGACCACCGCGCACCAGAGTGAGCTGACGCTTGCGAGTTGGGGAGTTCCGGTGCTGTACCCGAGCTCGGTCACTGAGATTCTGACATTGGGACTGGCGGCATTCGCGATGTCGCGATTCACCGGCTCGCTCGTCGCACTCAAGTTGGTGAATGAAACGGCTGAAGGCACCGGAGTGGTGACTGTCGATCAGCTGCCTCACTTCGTGAAGCCGCAACTTGCGGAACCACCCGGCGGCGTTCACATCCGCGCAGAAGTACTCGCCGTGCAGGCGCAGGACGCTCGGCTCGTACGGCATAAGCTGCCTCGGGCGCGCGCTTTCGCGAACGCAAACCGTCTCGATTACCTCGCTTACGGCGCAGCCGCGCCGCGTTTCATGATCGCTACCGCAGGTAAGGCGTACGCGGACGTTCTCGCAGCTCTGCGGATGTTGCGAATCGACGACGAGATCGCGAAGCAAGCGGGGATTGGCGTCTACAAGATCGGCCTCGTCTACCCGTTGGACCCTATCGCACTCATCGAGGCGGCGCGGGTTGCGGAAGAGATTCTCTTCGTAGAGGAGAAGAAAGCAAACGCGGAGCCGCAGACCCGGGATATTTTTTATCATCGCTCGCCACGGCCGCGAGTGACCGGCAAGACCACTCCCGACGGTGTTGCCCTGCTGCCGGAAGACCGCGTTCTGGATTCCTTGTCAGTGGCTATCGCAATCGCGGAGCGGCTGGAGGCCAGTTTCCCCGGATTTTCCGAGAGCATTCCCGCTGTGGCCGAAGCGCTCGCCGCCCTTCGGGCCACGAGCGCAGGAAGTTCGCCACAGCAGCCGGTTGCCGTGCGTCGTCCCGGCTTCTGCCCCGGATGCCCGCATAACTCATCCACTGTGATACCGGAGGGCGCGTTCGGTGCCACGGGTATTGGATGTCACGGCATGGTCCGCTTTCATTCGGATCGCTACCCGCTGCCGATGGGTCACATGGGTGCGGAGGGCGCCAACTGGATCGGCCTCGCGCCCTTCACTGAGACGACTCATATCTTCCAGAACCTGGGAGACGGCACTTACAGCCATTCCGGCTCGCTCGCCATCCGCGCAGCCGTGGTTGCCGGCGTAAACATCACCTACAAGATTCTCTACAACGATGCAGTTGCCATGACGGGTGGTCAGCCCGTTGAAGGCGGATTGACTGTCAGCAGGATCGTGCAACAGGTGCGCGCCGAAGGTGCCTCGCGCGTGGTGGTGCTGTCTGAGGACCCGGAACGTTTCGAGAGCGCGGATTCTTTGCCACCGAATACGGAGTTGTACGTCAGAGACGAGCTCGGCCGGATCCAACAGGCGCTGCGCATCCAGCCCGGTGTCAGTGTCATCATCTTCGATCAGGTCTGTGCTGCCGAGAAGCGCAGGCGACGCAAGATCAACGCTTTCCCGGATCCGGACCGGCGTGTCTTCATCAATGCGCAGGTGTGCGAGGGGTGCGGGGACTGCTCCGTGCAGTCGAACTGTCTCGCCATTCAGCCGCTCGAGACGGAACTGGGCCGCAAGCGCCGGATCGATCAGTCCGCCTGCAACAAGGACATCTCCTGCCTCAAGGGCTTCTGCCCTGCATTTGTGACAGTAGCCGGCGCGCGACCGCGTCGTGCGGCCGCCGTCGAGAGCGATAGCTCGCCGCTGCCCGAGCCCACGGTGCCGCCGATCGGTGCGGGCTTCAATATGATGATTACAGGAGTCGGTGGCACTGGAGTGGTCACCGTCGGCGCAATTGTCGGAATGGCAGCGCGGCTGCAGGGGTTCGGTGCCAGCCTGTACGACATGACCGGCCTCAGTCAGAAGGGCGGTGCGGTTTTCAGTCACGTGCGGCTCTCTGCCGACGCGGATGCCTTGTTGCCGGCTCGGATCGGTCCCGGGGAATCCGATGTGCTGCTCGCGTGTGATGTGATCGCTGCGGTTCATCCGGAAGTCACGAGCACCGTGAAGCGGAATCACACCCTCATCGTCGCCAACGCCGACATCATGGCGACTGCGGATTTCCAGGTTCAGCGTGACCTGACGGTGCCGCAGGCAAAGCTGCTCGAAACGTTGACCGATCTTGCGGGCGTGTCGCCGCGAATGTTCGCCGCCACCCAGCTCGCGGAAAATGTGTTGGGCGATTCGATCGCGGCCAACATCGTCATGCTCGGCTACGCCTGGCAGTGTGGCCGCATTCCGCTGACGCTGCAGGCCCTCGAGCAAGCCATCCAGCTCAACGGGCGAGCGGCCGAGGCGAACCGGAAAGCCTTCCGCGCCGGGCGCGCCAGAGCGCTTGCCGAAGCACCCGGCCCGACGCCCGCGCCGCCGGATCTTGACGCCTTCATCGAGCGTCGCACCCGGGCACTGGAGGACTACTGGAACCGCGCTTACGCCCACCGGTATGCCACTCTGATGCGAGCCGTGCGCGATGCCGCGCGACCGCTCGAGGGTGGCGAGCGATTCGCTTGGGCTGCGGCTCGCGCGGCCTGCAAGCTGATGGCTTACAAAGATGAATACGAGGTCGCACGCCTCTATTCGAACGGAACGTTTCGCGAGGCGTTGCGTAGAGAGTTTGAAGGGGAGCTGAAGGTCAGGATATTCCTGTCGCCTCCGGGACTGGTGGGAAAGGACCCTCGTACAGGGCGCACACGGAAGATCAGTGTGGGCAGTTGGATCTTTCCCGTGTTTCGTGTGCTCGCCGCGTGTCGCGGCTTGCGTGAAACCCCGCTCGATGTTTTCGGGCGAACCGCGGAGAGACGTCTGGAGCGTCGACTTCGGGATGCCTTCCTGGCGCGCCTGAAAATTCTGGCAACGGAGCTCAACCAGGACAACATGGCGGCAGGCATCGAGCTGGCAGAAAGCGTCATGCAGGTGCGCGGCTTCGGGCCAGTGAAGGCGCCGGCCGCGGACGCGCTGCTTTCCAGGCTGCAGCCGGCAGTGAAGTGATCTCACGATGAATCCCGCCCCGACCGTATTCCAGCGGCTCATCCTTCCCGGCTTCGCCCTGAAGGCGGTGGTGATCGGCGGCGGGTATGCGACTGGCCGGGAGCTCGCCACATTTTTTCTGCCCAGCGGCCCGCGCGGCGGTCTCTACGGCATGCTGTTGAGCATGACGATCTGGAGCATCGTGTGCGCGCTGACGTTTCTCTTCGCACTACAGACCCGCAGCCTCGACTATCGAACTTTCTTCCGCCATCTGCTGGGGTGGTTGTGGCCGGCTTTCGAGGTGTCGTTCATCCTTGCGTTGATCGTGATCCTCGCGGTGTACGCCGCAGCGGCCGGCGCTATCGGAGAGGCGCTTCTGTCATGGCCCACGTTCGCAGGGTCGTTGGCTCTAGTGCTGGGCATCGCCGTCATTGCCGCGTTCGGCAACGAGGCGACTGTCGGGCCCTGAAGTCGCGACGTGGCATCCGATGTTGAACCCCATCAATAACCTGTAGCGACGGAGACAGGGTACGAACCGGTGGCCTCGGTTCCGAGGGACGACAGTGCTCCGCTGACTCCGATGGAGTAGCGCGAAAGTGTGTTATCCGATGAGTTCGCTACATAGACGTATCGCCCGGAAGGATCGACGGACACCGAGTAGGGCCCGCTTCCACTGGCGATGTCCGCAAGCGCCGTGAGCACACCGCTGGGGCCGATCGAATACTCAGAGACCGTGTTGTCGTAGTAGTTTGTGGCGTAGGCGTAGTGGCCCGTGGGGTCGACGGCGATCGAATAGGGTCCGGCGCCAGCAGCGGCCGCCGCGCCGAGTGAGCTCAGGCTCCCGCCGCTGCCTATCGCATACTGAGAAATCGTTCCGGCCTGGTAGTTGGCGACGTACACGTAACGTCCCGTGGGGTCGACGGCGACCGATGCCGGAGCATCTTCGGTCGTGACTACCCCAAGCGAGTCGAGCACTCCATTCACGCCGATGCGGTACTGAGACACGCTGTTGTCCAGGAAATTCACGGCGTAGACATAGCGCGCCGTCGGGTCGACGACCAGCGAGTAGGGTGCGTTCCCTGCGGCTGCGTCACCCTTGGCGCTGAGCGCGCCAGCAGCGTCGATCGAATACTGTGAGATCGTGTTGTCTGCGAAATTTGCTACATAGAGATATCGACCCGAGGCGTCGGCGGCGCAGGCGATCGGCGCATTTCCGGTGGCCGCCGAAGCTGGCGCGCTGAGCGCGCCCCCTGAGCCAATTTGATATACGGAGACGGTGCCGGCGTTCTGGTTGATGACATAGCCGAATCGACCCTTGGGATCCACTGCAACGAAAGCGGGCCCGCCTCCGGCAGCCACGCTGCCGAGCGAAGTGAGCGCACCTCCCGCCTCGATCTTGTATTGCGAGATAGTGTTGTCGACCTGGTTGGCTACGTACGCATGCGCTGCGCCGTTGTTCACGGTGAGTGTGGCTGCGGGTGAGGATACAGCGCCCACTGTGGCGCCAATCGGTGCTGTGCCCACGCCGGCGGAGGTCGCTAGCCCGTTCGTGCCTGGAGCATTACTGATCGTCGCGACTGAGGTATCGGAGGAACTCCAGGCCGCAGCAGCGGTGAGATCCTGCGTCGAGTTGTCGGTGTATGTTCCGGTCGCGGTGAACTGCTTCTCTGTGCCGTTTGCGATCGCGGAGATCGCCGGCATGATGGCGAGCGTCACGAGCGTCGCCGCAGTTACCGAGAGCGTAGTGGAGCCCGCGATTGCACCGCGCGTTGCAGTGATGTTCGTCGAACCGATGCTCGAAGCGCTGGCAAGGCCGTTCGACGAGGGCGCGTTGCTGATGGCGGAGATCAGGGTATTGGATGAGCCCCACGTCACGACAGGGGTCAGATCCTGCGTAGAGCCGTCGTCGTAGATTCCAGTCGCGGAGAATTGCTGCTGGGTGCCTTTTGCAATCGTTGGGGCCGCAGGTGTTACGGCGACGGAGAGCAGCGCCGGCGTAGTCACCGTCAGGGTCGTGGAGCCGGCTACGCTCCCGGCGGTTGCGGTGATCGTTACGGCGCCGGGGCGCAGGGCATGGGCCTGCCCCTCGTGCCCGGCCGCGTTGCCGGCCATCACGAGCGTAGGGTCCGACGACGTCCAGGTTACGGAAGTGCTCAGGTCCTGCGTGGAGTTGTCGGTATAGATGCCGGTTGCGTACAGCTGCTGATGTGTGCCTTTGGCAATGCTGCTGCTGGCCGGCGTCACGCTGATGGTGACGAGCGCCGCCGAAGTAACACTGAGAATTGCCGATGCCGAGCGGCTTCCCAGGGAGGCACTGATCGCCGCGGAGCCGGGGGCGTGGGCAGTGGCGCGGCCCGCGATGCCGGGAGCATTGGCGATCGATGCGACCGCCGGATCGGTTGAGCTCCACGCCAGCTGGGTGGTCATGTCTCGCCGCGAGCCATCGCTGTACACGCCGGTGGCCGTGAACGTTTGAGTCAAACCCCTGGCGATGTGTGCAACCGGCGGATCGATTGACAGGGCCGTCAGTTCCGGTGACGGCGGGGGTGGCGTGGCGGCGGGGGCGAGAGGCTGTTCCGGTATGAACATGTCCTCGCCGCAGGCGGCAAGCAGCATCGGCAGCGCGAGCACGGCGAGGAGGGCGGCCATCCGGGCCGGAACACAGGCGCAGCGTTTGACGGGGGTGGATCGCATCCTTGATCGGCAGTCCTGCTCATGTTGGGCCCGAGGGGCTCGCGTCCGTGCACAAAGATCGTATTCCGCGTGAGG
>JBDTUL010000366.1:0-6634 GCA_040007735.1 Gammaproteobacteria bacterium
GCCAGCACCAGGGGAAGCAGGTTCGAGTTGGGAGCGCTTACCGCGGCAGCGGCCGTGGGCGCTGGCGAAGGCGCATCCACCCATCCGGCCCAACCCAGATAGACCACGTTGATGGCGAGCATAATGAAAAAGGCGACGCGCACCCCCGGGATTCTAGGAGTGTGTGTCGGCAATAACCATCACACTAAGAAAGTTTTGCGGGCGAGCGGGCGAGTGTCGCAAGTCCTTGAAGCACGAGATCCGGCACGAGTGTGTGCGCGCTGCGAATCAACGGGCGCAGCGCCGGCGCGCCGCCGCCGGTGAGCAACACGAGCGGCGTGCGCCCGAGTAGCCGACGCGCTTCCGCCACCGCCCTGTCGATGACCGCCGCCGCCGCATATCGGGAACCCTGTTCGATCGCCGCCCGGGTGCTGCGAGCGAAAAAACTTCCCGCAGCGGTGCCGCCATGGGCGCGGCGACGAATGCCGTGGGTCTGGGTCAGCAAGCTGTCCTTCATCAGTGAAGGTGCAGGGACAATGGCGCCGCCGAGATGCATGCCGCGTGCGTCGACGAGATCCAGCGTCAGCGCCGTTCCGACACCGATGATGCAAACCGCGCGGCGCTTCGCGAGCTGATGCCCGCCGATGACGCCGGCCAGCCGGTCCGCGCCGAGCCGCCAGGGCTCCAGATACAGCGTGGTCACATCCGCGACACGGCGCGTCGACGTAAAGAACTCCGGCGCGATGCCGGCACGCTCCCGTGCGGCCGCAGTAAAAGCCCGATCAACACGCGAGCCCGCGACACTCACCACGATGATGCGCTCGAGACCCCGCGCGCGACCGAAAACGTGGCGTGCAAAATCGTCACGGCCCCAACCCGCATGGGCAGCGGCGCGCTGGCGCGTAAGCTTCCCGTCAACGAAACGCGCCCACTTGATGCGGGTGTTGCCGATGTCGACCAGCAGCGTCGAGGGGTGCGGAGTGTTCGTGCTCAATCCCCAGGCCTCACGGTGACTTCTCCAGAGAAAAACTTCCTGAGGCCCGCCGGAGTCTCGACCAGCAATGCCCCCGTCAAATCGATTCCCCGCGCGACGCCGCGTGAGCTTTCATCACCCGCTTTCAAAACTACGTTCCGGTCACGCAGCGCGTCCGCATGACGCCATTCTTCGAGAAACGGCCGCAACCCATCCTGCTCGAACTCCCGGAGCCCGCCAAGACAACACTCGACCAGACTGCTCGCCAGGGCGTTGCGCGAAACAGCGCCACCCGTGATCGATGTGAGATCCACAGCCGGCAGCCCGGTGGCAGCAATCTGTTCGAGCAGCCCGGCGCCAAGCGCCACGTTCAAACCGATGCCCACCACCGCGCAGGCCGGGCCCGCAGCTTCCGCGCGCAACTCGATGAGAATGCCCCCGAGCTTGTGATCCTCGACCAGCACATCGTTCGGCCACTTCAACCGTACGTTTGATGCGCCATGGGATTCCAACGCGCGCAACACACACACGCCGATGGCGAGACTGAGTGCACCCGCATCGCGAGGCATTTCGGGAAACGTCCAGCTCAGCGAGAGGCAAACCGCGCCACCCGGCGGCGACAGCCACGTGCGGCCGCGACGCCCGCGCCCTGCCGTTTGGAACTCAGCGAGCAACACTTCTGATCGACCCGGCGGAGGGTTCTCACGCTCCATCAGCTCTGTGTTGGTGGAGCCCGTGGACCACGCAACATCCAGCCGACTCACTCGCTCGCGCACGTCTCGTGAGAGCGCATCGTGGATGGTTGCGCTGACCAGCGGCTCACCCGCTACCGGGAACCGGTAGCCGCGGTTCCGAACCGCTTCCATGGGCGCGCCGAGATCGCGTAGCGCGTTTGCCGCTTTCCACACTGCGCTTCGCGTAACCCCGAGCGTGCGCGCAAGTTCCTCGCCCGAATGAAACTCACCGTCGCACAGGTCTGCGAACAGTCGCCAGACGAGCGGTGATGAGACGTGCATGGCGCCGGCGCGAGGCACCGCTTTGCGGATCACTGAGTCACCTGGTTCGGCCGCGGCCAAACAGCCATAGTCGACGAGCACGGGACTCTGTGCCAGCGCGCATGCGTGCAATGTTTGAGCGGTGTGTGTAGGCCACCAGCAGAGTGGCGGCCACACCGAATGCCAAAAGCGGCGTCTGTGGTTGCAACCCACCCACCAGCACGATGACCGGCACCGCCGCTGTCGAAACCATGGACGCCAGGCTGACGAATCCAAACAGCATGACGACGACTAGCCACGTGAGCACAACAACGAGCAGCAGAAGCGGTTCGACGCCGAACAGCACGCCAACGAACGTGGCCACGCCCTTGCCGCCGCGGAAGCCGTGCCACACCGGATAGATGTGCCCGATGATCGCCGCGAACCCGCATGCTACGGGCAACCACACTCGCAAGGCTTCGCCACCAACGCCCGCCACGCCAAGAGCCTGAAGAGACAACGGTGCAATCACGCGCGTAGCAACGATGCCTTTGCCCACGTCGATCAACATGACCCAGAGCGCGAAGGCTTTGCCCTGTGTTCGCAAGGCGTTCGTACCGCCGGCATTGCCGCTGCCGAGCGTGCGAATGTCCACGCCACCGCGCAGCCGGCCGACAATCAGGCTGCCGATGAGTGAGCCGATCAGATAGCTCCCCACAACCTTGAGAATGAGCTCTGTCATCAAGGCAAGAACACTTCGGCGAGCATGCAACGCACGCTGCCGCCGCTGTGCTTCTCAATGGTAGGAATGGGTGCGGCGAGAATGGCATCGGTGCATGCGCTGAGGCGCGCATACGCATCTGGTTTCAACGCCCGCCGGGCGCTTGCAGACATCGCCAGAACGCGGCAATCGCCCAACGCCTCATCCCAGCTTGCCAGCTCCAGCATGTTGCCGGCGAACTGCTCGATTTCATCGTGACCGATCTCGATGATCTCGCGCCCGCTTGCGCGCAACCTCTCGAGAACGCGGCCCCGATCCGCGGCGGCGATGGCACCAGTGCCCGCCACGACGAATCGCTCGCCGATGCAAAGAAGCACGTTGGTGTGATAGACGGGCGCGCCAGCGCGATCGACCGCCTGGAAGGTAACCGGCTCATATCCAAACTCGCGAGCCCACTCTTCAACCACAGCAGGGTGGGTTCGCTGCGAGAGGCTGGCATAGGCGATGCGATTCACATGATCCAGCACGAGGCTGCCGGTGCCTTCGAGGCACCGGCCCTGCAGCTCATGAGGGGAGAGATCGAGCACGCGCGAGATCTTGAAGCCTGTGCTCTCCGCAACAGCATCGACGACTTCGCGCCGACGCTCGCGCCGCCGATTCTCGGCATGCATCGGGTACAGCACCACGGTGCCATCGGCATGAAAGCTGACCCAATTGTTCGGGAACACAGCATCGGGTTTCGGCGGCGCAGGCGTGTCATCGACCGCGCACACCGCAATGCCTTCGCTTTCCAGCGCGCGCACGAGATCGCGGAACTCTGCCTGAGCAAGCTCGTTGAGGGAGCGGGTGCCCGGAAATTGCGGCCGCTGCTGCATGGAATTGGTGGCCGCAGTCTCCGGGTTGTAATCGAACGCCGCAGGCCTAATCATCAGCACGGCGCTCGCGCACTGCTGTTGCAACTATCCCCCACACAGGCGCAAACAAGGCGCCGTCCAAGCTTCAAGACTCATGCAATCCGCCCCACTCGTCGTCGGCACGGATCGCGGCCTCTACTGCCCGCCCGGGGATTTCTATATCGACCCCTGGCAGTCGGTGCAGAACGCCGTCATCACGCACGCTCATGGGGACCATCTCCGCCACGGCAGCGCCAGCTACATTCTCGCACGTCCCGGTGCCCCCATTGCCCGGCACCGGCTCGGAAGCGGCCACACGGTGACGCCTTTCGAGTATGGCGCGCCGTTCAAGCTGGGGAAAACCCACGTGTCCCTCCATCCCGCCGGGCATATCCTGGGCTCCGCCCAGGTGCGCATCGAGCACGCCGGCGAGGTGTGGGTGGTGTCCGGGGACTATAAACGCCAGCCGGACCCGACCTGCGCGCCGTTCGAGCAGCTCCAGTGCGACGTGTTCATCAGCGAGGCCACGTTCGCGTTGCCCGTCTATCGCTGGTCGCCCACGCCTCAGGTGGTCGAGGAAATCGTGCGCTGGTGGCATGCCAACCGCGACCGGGGGATTGCGTCGGCGCTGTTCTGTTATGCGCTGGGGAAGTCCCAGCGTGTTCTCGCCGAAATGCTCGCCTTTACCAACGAGCCCGTTTATCTGCACGGCGCGGTCGGCACACTGACGGATATCTATCGGCAGGCAGGGGTGCAGATGGTGCCCACGCTTTCCGCCACCACGGAAAAGAAAACGGACTATCGCGGAGCGCTGATCATTGCGCCACCGAGCGCCGCCGGCACGCCGTGGATGCGCCGGTTCGGCGAGCATTCGAGCGGATTCTGCTCGGGGTGGATGCGCGTGCGCGGGGATCGGCGGCGGCGTGGCTACGACCGCGGTTTCGTCATTTCCGATCACGCGGACTGGCCGGGGCTGCTGGAGACCTGCCTCGCCACGAAGGCGAAGCAAGTGCTGCTCACGCACGGCTATTCAGACGCTCTCACGCGCTATCTCAATGAGCGCGGAGTGTCCGCCGCAGCACTCGCCACGGCCTTCGGAGGCGAAGAGTAAGTGCGGGATTTCGCGGAGCTCTACGACGAGATCGACACCACCACGTCCACCAATCTCAAAGTGGCGGCGATGGTTCGCTACTTCCGCTGCGCACCGCCTGCGGACGCGGCGTGGGCCGCATACATTCTTTCCGGGCGCCGGCTGAAACGATTCATCGGACCGGCCTTGCTGTCGAAATGGCTGATCGAGGCGTCCGGGCTGCCGGAGTGGCTGGTCACCGAATCGTATTCCACGGTTGGCGACATGGCCGAGACCATCGCACTGCTGCTGGAAACGGATGAGGCGGGGAAGTCCGCTACAGACGCGCCCCTGGCAGAGTGGATCGAGCAACGCTTGCTCCCTCTCAGAAATTCCTCGGATGAACGGCAGCAGGAAGCCATCGTCACGTGGTGGCGAACACTTCCCTATCGAGAGTGCTTCCTGCTCAACAAGCTGCTCACCGGCGAGCTGCGTGTGGGTGTGTCGGAACTGCTGGTCACGCGTGCGCTGTCGGAAGTGCTCAACGTGTCTCGTGTGGACGTCGCTCGTCGGCTGATGGGTGAGTGGGAGCCCGGCGCCGAATTCTGGGAAGGTTTGAAGGCCGGCGATACTTCCGCCAACGACCCTTCCGCGCCCTACCCGTTCTACCTGGCTTCGCCGTTCGAAGACGATCTCGCCAAACTCGGCTCGCCAGCGGACTGGCAGATCGAGTGGAAATGGGACGGCATCCGCGGGCAGATCGTGCGCCGGGCCGGCCAGTGCTTCATCTGGTCGCGCGGCGAGGAGCTCGTTACCGAACGTTTTCCAGAGATCGTGGCCGCCGCCGCGTCCTTGCCAGACGGCATCGTGCTGGATGGCGAGCTTGTGGCCTGGAGAGACGGCACGGTTCGGCCATTTGCGGATCTTCAGCAACGCATCGGCCGCAAAAAACTGACGCCGGCCATTCTTGAACGCGTGCCGGTGCGCTTTCTTGCTTACGATCTCATTGAGCACAACCACGTCGACATCCGCGCGTTGCCCATGCAAGAACGGCGCGCACACCTCGAAGCACTGTTGGCGGGCGCTCCCGAGGTGCTGTCACTGTCGCCGGTGGTCCATACAACCAGTTGGGATCACCTCGCCACGTTACGCGCAGAGTCCCGCACGCGCAGTGTTGAAGGGCTGATGCTCAAAGCGCGCACGTCGCCTTACGGCACCGGTCGTCAGCGCGGCTCGTGGTGGAAGTGGAAGATCGAGCCGTATTCGTTCGACGCCGTCATGTTGTATGCGCAGCCCGGCCATGGCCGGCGCTCCAATCTCTATACGGACTACACGTTCGGCGTGTGGCGCGACACAGAGCTGGTACCGATGGCCAAGGCCTATTCGGGGCTCGCGAATCGTGAGATCTCGGATCTGGACAAGTGGATTCGCGCGCACACCGTCGAGAAGTTCGGCCCCGTGCGATCCGTCGAGCCGACACAGGTGTTCGAGCTGGCCTATGAAGGGATTGCCGCGTCGACTCGGCATAAATCCGGCATCGCGCTTCGTTTCCCACGCATCCTGCGCTGGCGCACGGACAAGCCCGCCAGTGAGGCGGACACACTTGGGAATCTCCAGTCGGTGCTCGACCAGCACCGCGCCGACAACTCAGATCAGCGCCCGTAGCTTCCCGTTGCGTCGAGCTGCACCAACAAATTGTCGTCTGTGAGATCGAGCGGCGCGCCGGTCAGGAACCGGTGGCACTGGGCGGCAGGTGTCGGCTTCGCAAACAGAAACCCCTGGGCGAGATTGCAATGGAGCTGGCGAAGCTTCTCGAGCTGCTGCCAGCCTTCGATGCCTTCGGCTACCACCTGAATGTTGAGGTGGCGTGCCATAGCAATGATGGCCCCAACGATTGCGAGATCGCTCATGTCCGTGACCAGGTCGCGCACGAAGCTGCGGTCGATCTTCACGTAATCCACTCGCCAGCGCTTGAGGTACGACAGGCTCGAATACCCGGTGCCGAAGTCGTCGATGGCGATTCGC
>JBDTUL010000367.1:0-6633 GCA_040007735.1 Gammaproteobacteria bacterium
CGAATACAAGAAGGAGCTGGTGCAGAAGGTGCCGCGCCGGTCGCTTCAGGGCATCGCGAACATCAAGGAAGGCATGCGGCTGCACGCCCAGACGCCGGAAGGCCCGCGCGCGGTCGTCGTCACCCAGGTGCTCGGCGACATGATCACCATCGACGGCAATCACCCGCTTGCCGGAAAGGCCCTGAATTTCGAGGTCGAAATCACCGACGTGCGAGAGGCCACGGAAGAAGAGCTCTCGCACGGCCACGTGCACGGCGCCGGCGGTCACCATCATTAGTTCATTGGAAAAAAGTCGCCTGCGGCGCTTGCGCAGCGACGCTCTCAGCCGCCCGGCGATCGAGGGCTCTTGATCTGTTTCCAACTGTAACGCTGGGCCGGCGCCGGGAACATTCCCGTGCGCGCCGGGTCGAGTGTTTCCATGAAAACACTCAACCGTTACGCCGCTGGGCAGGCCGTGCTGCTGTCGAGCGCGTTGTGGCTCGCAGCCATTGCGAACGCGGGCCTCAAGGAAAAACCGCCGAAGGGTAAGATTTCGAGAACATACAACGTTGCGGCGACGCCGGCGCCCAGCGCACCACCGCCGGCAGCGAACGGCACCAAGAGCTAGGGTTTTTGCGTGGGCCCGGAGAGTGTCTGCGAAAGCCGACGCGCATTCATCGTTTCTTCAAAACACGCTGCGCCGTGAACCGATTATGTCGGCTGGCGTGTAGTTTCTTCTGCACCGTGAAAAACTCGTTGCACATCCGTCGTGCAACGCAAGTTGTAGTCGTTTGAAGACATTGAAAACGATACGCCCTTAGGCTTAACTCCTCATCGTCGCGAATTGGCCCACCCGTCGCAGGACGGGAACGCTGGGGATAACTGTCGCGACAGCCGCCGCTGCCCGAAAGTTTGAATTCACCGCACTCTCGTTACACCGTCACGCTCGCAAAGCGTACGGCGCACGATGCGTGCGTGGAGAGATCAGTTTTGTTGAGCCGCACGAATGCCCGTTCCATTGCGCCGGAGCTGGAACCCGCAACCGCATTGATGCCGTGGGACTCCGCCTCTGCTTTCCTGGTCAAGTCACTGCTATACCCGGTGGCATCGGTTGTGAGTCTCGCGCTCTCCATGCTCATCTGCGGGGAGCCGTATCGCAAAGCCTACTTCCTTACAGCTGTGCTTGCGTTCCTGGCAACCTCGGATCTGCTCAGTGTTGCTCCGCTGAAGGTCATCTCTGCCAAGGGCGCATCTGCGCGCAGCTTTTCTTCCATCGCCTGCCGCTGGTTCATGGTCGTGGCGCTGTTGTGGGAATTGATGACCATTTCCGGGCTGCAGACGAATTTCAGCTCGCGCGTGTGGCTCACGTGGGCGCTGATAACTCCGCCGGTGCTGTGGTTCAGCGCCATCGGCGCGCGCAGCGGTTTTGGCTTGGCCGCATCCGGGCGCCGCGTGCGAACGCGCAACGCCATCATCGTCGGCTTGAACGACCTGAGCCGGCAGCTCGCAAAACGATTGAGTGAAGACCAGTCGCCGCGGGTTTGCGTGCTGGGGTTCTTCGACGATCGCGCGTCACTCACGGAAGGGGCGGATGCGTTGCTGGGCGACACCTCCGAGTTGCATCGGTTCATCCGCAGCAACGATGTCGGCATCGTGTACATCACGTGGCCCATGACGGGCGAGCAGCGCATCTTCGACCTGATCGATATCCTGCGAGACTCGACCGCATCCATCTACTTCGTGCCGGACGTTTCCATCATGAACGTCATTCAGGGGCGCGTGGCGCTCGTGAACGGCATGCCGGTGGTGGGCGTGTGCGAATCGCCGTTCTACGGTCTGCGCGGGTTGCAGAAGCGCGCGCTGGACGTCGTGCTCAGCGCCCTGCTCATTCTCATCGGGCTGCCCGTGCTGGTTGGCATCGCCATCGGCGTGCGGCTCAGTTCACCGGGGCCGGTTCTCTTCACGCAGCGGCGCTATGGTCTCGATGGCCGCGAGTTTCGGGTTTACAAGTTTCGTTCGATGCACGTTACGGAAGACGGCTCGACGAATTTCTCGGCGGCCAAGCGGAACGATGCGCGGGTCACACGCTTCGGCGCGTTCATTCGCCGCATGTCGCTGGATGAGTTGCCGCAGCTCTTCAATGTTCTCGAGGGCAGCATGAGCCTGGTCGGTCCGCGGCCGCACGTGGTGTCCATGAACGAGGCGTACCGCCGGCTCATCTCGGGCTACATGATTCGCCACAAGGTGCGCCCCGGCATCACCGGCTGGGCCCAGGTGAACGGCTCGCGCGGCGGCAACGATCTCGACAGCATGCGGCGGCGCCTGGCGTTCGATCTCGAGTACGTGAAGCACTGGTCGTTGCGGCTGGATCTGATGATTCTCGTGAAAACGTTGACGTTGTTCTGGAAGGATCACCGGGCGTTCTAGAGCCCGGGCGCGCCCATTCACCCACAGCCCTCGGCGGCCGCGCTCCGCGCTCACCTCTTTAGCCGCCCTTTCCAGCCGCCCGGCGATTGAGCCGGCCACCGGCAAAACGCTCCTCACTATGCGCAGCCTGTTCCCGACGGCCGAGCAGCGCGACTACGTGGTGAAGGAGTTCAAGGCCATCGAAGGCGGCAACCAGACTATGGATCGCCTGTAGGAGTTTGTGGCCGAGCTGGCTCTCAAGCGGCGCGCAGTCCCCGGCGCGTGAGGAGTGCAATGCTCAACCCCACCAGGAATACGTGAACGAGCACGCCTGTGATGGGGATATAGAGTGGGCCGCCTCCGCCTGTGCTTTTGATGGCGGAGAGCGGCATCACCACGTAGTTCATCACGATGTATAGCGCCAGCCCGTAGGCAAGACCGCAGGGCACGGCTCGCTTCACGAGCAGCGGTATTCGAGTAGCGGCACCGTAGTAAACCGCTGCCATGATGATGGCGATGAAGAAGTGAAGCGCCAGGCCCAGCAACCCCGTCGGTACGCCACCGGCCAACGCAGCTTCACGGCCCAGCAACCCCGCAGCGACACTCTGGCCAATGCGAATGGGCGACATTCCCAGGGCGCCGTACGCGATGAACGCGTAAGTGATGTCGAATGCGCCGCCGATGAGGCCCGCTGTGACTATGGTGCGCAGAGGGTGTGGGCCGGCATGCGGCAGGGGCACGTTTCGGGTGACGTTGTTGGCGTCGGCGACCATGGGAGTTGCCTTTCGTGTTGTGGTGACACATTACGCTTAACGAGCTGGACGGCAGTTTCCGTCAGGCGCAGCGGCGGCTCGGTGTATCGCAGGCCCTTGCTGGAGGGCACGTCGCTCCCAGCCGCCCGGCGATACAAGGGCTCTTCAACTGGCGCCGCCCGGAACAAAGAGCCCTCAATCGCCGGGCGGCTGGGAGCGGGATCCCACTCACTGATCGCGGGCGGCTGACAGCGGCCGGCGGGTGTCTAGCGATTTTCATGAATATCTCGATTCGCAATCTGCCCGCACCCCCTAGCATGCGAGGGCAAACAAAACGACCCAGGCTTATATCCTTTGAAATCACTGCGAATCCCGTTCCTGTGCCTTGCCGCGTCCGCCACTCCCGTTGCCTTTTCCGCGACCGACTCACCCAGGACAGCCGACCTGGCCGAAGTGGTGGTCACCGCCACGCGCCTGAGAGCAGTCGCTTTCGACGTGCCTGCCGCCATCAGCAATATTCCGGCCGAGCAACTTCGCTGGGACGCGCTGGGCGTGAACCTGGCGGACGACGTGGCTTCCATCCCCGGTCTCCTGGCACGAAACCGGAACAACTATGCGCAGGATCAACAAATCTCGATCCGCGGCATTGGCGCCAACTCGGCGTTCGGCATTCGGGGCGTGCGCGTGTACCAGGACGGCCTTCCAGCCACGGGCCCGGATGGCCAGGGGCAGGTCTCGCAGTTCAACCTGGATTCCGCCGAACGCGTGGAGGTGCTGCGCGGCCCGTTCTCGGCGCTCTATGGCAACTCCTCCGGCGGAGTCATCCAGATCTTCACCGCGGATGGTGAAGCTCCAACACAACTTCGAAGCTCCGTGGCCTACGGAAGCTTCGACACGTTCCGCGCCGGGCTGAATGCTCGTGGCATTACCGGGCCGTTCGACTACAACCTCGCGTTCACTCACTTCACGGTAGACGGTTACCGCGACCACAGCGGTGCGCGCAACGAATCCTTCAACGGCAAGGTGAACTATGCGTTCAGCGATCGCAGTCGCCTCGCCTTCGTCGCAAATATTGTTTCGCGACCTGATGCGGAAGACCCGCTCGGCCTGACCCAGGCGCAGTTCCAGGCAAACCCCAACCAGACCACTGCGGTCGCCACCACGTTCAACACTCGCAAGAGCCTCGAGCAGCAACAAGGCGGGCTCATCTACGATCTGAATATCACCGATACACAGTCCGTGCGGTTGGTGGGTTACTACGGCCACCGCTCTGTAACGCAGTTTCTGTCGATTCCGGCTGCCACGCAGGCCTCGGCAACCAGCGCCGGCGGCGTGGTGGATCTCGATCGCAATTTCGGCGGCGGCGATGCCCGCTGGTCCTGGCAAGGTGCATTCGCAAACCGGCCGCTCTCGTGGGTAATCGGTTTGAGCTATGACCGCCAGAACGAGCTGCGCCGCGGCTACAACAATTTCATCGGCACTACGCTCGGCGTGCAGGGCGCATTACGCCGCGATGAGAACAACATCAGCTACAACCTGGATGTGTACACGCAGGGCACATGGGAATTCGCCGACGCGTGGTCGCTTACCGCCGGTGTGCGACGGAGCGATGTGAATTTCGATTCGCAGGATCACTTCATCACCGCGACCAACGGCAACGACAGCGGCCAGGTCACGTACAAAGCGACTTCACCCGTGGGCGGCCTGGTGTTCAAGGCACGGCCCTGGCTGCATTTGTATGCATCCTATGGCCAGGGATTCCAGACACCGCTCGGTTCGGAACTGGCCTATCGCGCGGACGGCGCGGGCGGCCTGAACCTCGGGCTGCGGCCGGCGCGCAGCGACAGCAGCGAGTTCGGCGCGAAGGTGCAGATCAACCCGGACTTCACGGCGGAGGCAACGCTCTTTCAAGCACTGACGCGGAACGAGATCGTCGTGAACACGAACCTTGGCGGCCGCTCCACGTATCAGAACGCTGGGCGCACGCGCCGTCGCGGAGCAGAGCTGGCTGGGAGCTATCGTTTTGCCAGCGAATGGCGAGCGCAAATTGCGTACACGTATGTCGATGCCACCTACTCCGATGCATATCGCACTTGTACGGCAGCGCCTTGCGCCGTACCTACTGTGCTGGTGACCGCGGGAAATCGGTTGCCGGGCGTTCCGAAGAACAATGTTTATGCAAACCTGGCGTGGGGTGGTGAGCTCGGCTGGCATGCGGGAGCGAACGCGCAGTACGTGAGCAACGTGCCGGTGAACGACCTGAACACGGTGCTGGCGCCGGCTTATACCACTGTTGGCCTGAGCGGCGGCTACGGCATGGACTTGCGGTCACAGCGCGTGAACACCTTCGTGCGCATCAACAACCTTCTGAACCGGCGGTATGTGGGGTCGGTTATCGTCAGCGATGGCAATGGGCGCTATTTCGAGCCGGGGCCGGGGTTCAATGTGCTGGCGGGGGTTAGTGTTACGTTGAAGTAATGTGCGACGGGGTGCCAGTTCGGGTGCAAACCTGCTTTTTGGCTTCAAACCGGTGCAACATCGCGGCCCATCGGAATTCTGAAGCCCTCAATCGCCGGGCGTCTCAAAATTATTTCTATTTTCTTTCTTTTGAGCCGCCGGGGGATCGAGGGCCTCTGAGCCCCCATCCCGACTCCAGTCGTGGCGGACCATCGGCTATGCTCGCTCCTGGCCTTTCAGCACCGCGAGTACGTACTTGGCAAAAATTCCTCCTGGCGTAGGCCCGCGGTTTCCGCAGGTCGTGGTTCTAGTCGGCGCCACCGGAGACCTCGCAAAGCGCAAGCTGCTGCCGGGCCTGTTTCACCTGTCCAGCGTGGGGTTCATCCCAGGTTGCAAAGTCATCGGTGTGTCGCTCGAGAACATCGACGCCGACGCGTTCCGCAAGCTCGCGCGAGCATCGCTCGAGGAATTTGGCGCTCGCTCCGTGCAAGAAGAAGACTGGGCCACGTTCTCGAACAATCTCGACTACGTGCCACTGGCGGCAGGCGCCGAAGCCCTCAAGGCCGCCGTCGAGAAGGCAGAGAAAGGGTTCGAAGGCGAGTGCCGCCGGCTCCACTACCTGAGCGTGCCGCCGAGCGCGGCGCTATCCGTGGTGCGCATGCTCGGCGAAGCCGGCCTCGTCGAGCGCTCGCGCATCATCATGGAAAAGCCGTTCGGCATCGACCTCGCAAGCTCGGTGTCGCTGAACTCAAATCTGCATGAAGTGTTCAAGGAAGATCAGATCTTTCGCATCGACCACTTCCTGGGCAAGGAGCCGGCACAGAACATCCTGGCGTTCCGCTTCGCCAACGGCTTGTTCGAGCCCATCTGGAATCGCAACTTCATCAATCACGTGCAGATCGATGTGCCGGAGACCCTGAGCCTCGGCACGCGCGCCAGCTTCTACGAAGCCACCGGCGCGTTTCGCGACATGGTTGTGACCCACCTGTTCCAGATTCTCGCATTCGTGGCGATGGAAGCGCCAACATCGCTCGAGCCT
>JBDTUL010000368.1:0-6626 GCA_040007735.1 Gammaproteobacteria bacterium
CGAGGAGGGCGGCCTCAAATTCCGTGTGAATTTCGACGACTATCTCGATACAGGCCTGTTCCTCGACCACCGCCCCACGCGTGCGCGCATACGTGAGCTTGCGTCCGGCAAGCGCTTCCTCAATCTTTTCTCGTACACCGGTGCCGTCACCGTGTACGCCGCGGCGGGTGGCGCGCGCTCCAGCGCATCCGTGGACCTGTCACGCACGTACCTCGACTGGGCGGAGCGCAACCTGGGAATCAACGGCCTGGCCAGCCGCAACCATTCGATGGTGCAGGCGGATTGCCGTGAATGGCTGGAGCAGGCAGCGCTCGCCACCGAAAGATATGACTTAATCTTCCTGGATCCCCCGACATTCTCGAATTCGAAACGTATGGAAGGCGTACTGGATATCGGCCGCGACCACGCCGCCCTGATCGACGCAAGCGTTCGCGTGCTGGCGCCGGGCGGGCTGCTGGTGTTCTCGACGAACGCGCAGAAGTTCAAGCTCGATGCGGCGCTCGGTGAACGCTACGATGTCAGGGATATCTCGACGGCGACGGTGCCGCGCGACTTCGAGCGCAATCCCAAAATCCATCGCTGCTACGACATTCGCAGGAAAGGCGAGTGATGGGGCTGACAGACTTCCGGGCACTCACGTTCGATTGCTACGGCACGCTCATAGATTGGGAGACCGGCATGCTCGCCGGGCTCGAGAGGCTGGCGGCGCGCTCGCCGCGCACGCGGCCGCGCGCGGAAATCCTGGAAGCGTATGCCGCCCATGAGTCGCATCAGGAGCGGTACAGCCCGACGCTCAAGTATTCGACGCTGCTTGCAGTTATCTACAAGCGCATGGCAGAGAACTGGGAAACGCAGGTGACCTGGGAGGAGTGCGTGGGGTTCGGCCGCTCTTTGCGGGACTGGCCTGCATTTCCGGATTCTGTGGCGGCTCTCAAATATCTGAAGAGCCACTACCGGCTGTATGTGCTTTCAAATGTGGACAACGAGGGCTTCTCGCATACGAGCCGCAAGCTCGAGGTGCAGTTCGACGGCGTGATGACCGCGGAAGACATCGGCTCGTACAAACCCGACCCGATGAATTTTCAGTACATGCTCGAGCGGCTGGCGGACCAGGGATTGCGCAAGGATCAGATTCTGCACGTGGCGCAGAGTTTGTTTCACGACCATGCGCCGGCGAACGATATTGGAGTGGCATCCTGCTGGATCGATCGCCAGCGCACGCGGCATGGGTTTGGGGCTACTCAGCGGCCGGCCACCATGCCTCGCTATAACTTTCATTTTCGGAGCATGGCGGAGTTTGTTGAGGCTCACAGGAATGAGCTGTCCGGATGAAGAGCCTGAGAGTAAGAAGCCCTCAATCGCCGGGCGGCCGAGAGCGCGCGCTGCTCTCTCTCTCTTAGCCGCCCGGAGTCTGAGGGCTCTTTGCCCCAGCCGCCCGGCGATTGCGGGCCTCTTCAGCTGAAAGCCTCAATCAACTGATAAGCATCGTCAGCGTATCCAGCCCCTCAATCCCCGCTTCAACAACATCACCTTGCACGAGCGGCCCCACTCCGGCGGGCGTGCCGGTAAAAATCAAATCTCCCGCTGCCAACTCCCACAACGTCGACAGCTCCGCGATAATTTCCGGCACTTTCCACGTCATGTCGGCAAGGTCACCTTGCTGACGCTCCTTGCCATTCACCTTCAGCCAGATACGCCCCCGCTCGAGAACGCCCGTGCTGGGAAGCGGATGAATCGCGGCCAACGGCGCTGAACGATCGAACGCCTTGCTGAGATCCCAAGGCTTCCCAGAATCTTTCGCCGTGTTCTGCAGATCGCGCCGGGTGAGATCGATACCCACGGCATACCCGAACACCAGCGAATTCGCGTTCTCCACCGGAATGTTCACGCCGCCGCCGGCCAGCGCCACGACCAGTTCCACTTCATGGTGAAAGTTTGAAGTGCGCGACGGATACGGCACCGACACGTTGTTCGCCACCACCGCGTCGGCGGGCTTGGTGAAAAAGAATGGCGGCTCACGACTGTCGTTGCCCATCTCGCGTGCGTGGGCCGCGTAGTTGCGACCTACGCAATAGATTCGGTGCACCGGGAAGCGATCGTTGGTGGCTTTGACTTCAACTGATGGCGGCGTGGGTGCGGCAATGACGTAATTCATGAGCTTCTCACGGGGTCAGTTCTCTCACGGTGCAAACGACAACACATTCTCTTCGGCCGCCCGGCGATCGAGGGCTTCTTGTTACTACTTACAACAAATCCTTGAGCCGGTAATAAAGCATCGCCATCACCAGCGCCGGCCTGCGCAACGCCGCGCCGCCCGGAAAATTCTGGTGCGGAATCTTGGCGAACACATCAAACCGCTCAGCAGTGCCGGCGATCGCATCGGCAACGAGCTTGCCTGCAATGCCCGTAAGCGCAATACCGTGGCCTGAAAACCCTTGCAGGAAATAAACGTTCGGCGAAAGACGCCCGAAGTGCGGCGCGCGGTTCATGGTGATGTCCACATCGCCGCCCCAGGTGTAGTCGATCTTCACATCGGCAAGCTGAGGGAACACCTCCACCATGCGTCGGCGCGTGGCGCTCGGCGCATCGAAGCTTGCAAGCCCCGAGTAGTTCACGCGGCCGCCAAACAGCAGCCGGTGGTCGGTGGAGCGGCGAAAGTAATCTAGCACCCAGTTCGAATCCGCCAGCGCGGCGTTGTTCTTGATCAGCGCCTGCGCGCGCTCGGCACCCAGCGGCTCCGTGGCAATAATGTAAGTGCCCACCGCCATTATTTTCGTAGCCAGCGCCGGCGCGGCGTCGCCCAGATAAGCATTCCCGCACAGAACGACATGCCGCGCCCGAACCTCGCCGCCAGCAGTGCGCAAAACAGCGTCGGTAATTTCCAACGCCCGCGTCGCTTCAAAGATCCGTGCGCCGCTTTTCTCGGCTGCGGCGGCAAGCCCTGCGGTGTACTTCAACGGGTGCAGATGTCCGCAATTCGTATCGTAAAGCGCAGAGATGTAGCGATCGCTCGCCACCACCGCGCGCACTTCATCGCGCGGCATGTAGCGAATGCTTTCGTACCCATATTGGGTGTGCAGGGTGTCGAGCTCGGCGCGGAGGTCGTCATCGTGGCGAGGTTTGATCGCTGCGGTCATGTGCCCATCGACCCAGCCGCAGTCGATGTTGTGGCGTGCAATGAGCGAGCGCATCAGCGCCAACCCTTCCACCGTCACATCCCACACCACGCGCGCATCGTGCGCGCCGATCAACTTCTTAAGTTTCGTCTGGCCGGAGGCGACGCCGAACAATGCCTGTGCCCCACTGCGTCCCGACCCGCCCCAGCCCACGCGATGCTCTTCGAGCAGCACCACGCTGTATCCCCGTTCCGCCAGGTGAAGTGCGGCCGAACACCCGGCGATGCCGCCGCCGACGACGCAGACATCGCAATCGACGGTGCCCGCCAACGCAGGCCGCGTGGGCAAGCCAGCAGCCGAAGCGGCGTAGTACGAGTTGATGAAGCCTTGGGCGGTCACGAGTGGGGGCTGTTATGTCAATGAAGTGTTTAGGATATTTCGATGCGCCGGCGTCCCGCCGGGCGGGGAGGATAGAGGGCACCGCCCGCAGGCGGCAAACCAACCCCCATTGATTGTTTCCTCAGCCACCCGGTGATCGAGGGGCACTCATGGGGCGCGGGCGCCTCGGTTATCAACCGGGGCCACGATCAATTCTTCAGCCGCCCGGCGATTGGGCTTCTGCCAGGGTGCCAAATAAGAGCCGGAGCCCAATCCCCGGGCGGCTGAGAGGCGTTGCATGCCACTGCTGGCTCGCCGCCAGCTCATCGCCAGCTCCATAGCTAACTCATTGATTAACGCCGCTGCACCGATACAAACAAGCCCACCCCACGCTCCGTCCGGCAGCCGCCCACCCCCCAAGCTGTGGTCTAATACGCATCCGTTGCGAACTCCGAATCGGTGTCTGTTCAAGATAATAGACACCTACGCACCGCTCGAATCATGTCGCTCAAACGCCCCGTCATCGGCCTGCCAGCCGATCGCCGCATGCTTGGCCATCACCCGTTCCACTGTGTCGGGGAGAAATACCTGCGCGCACTCGCGGAAGCCTCCGGCTGCATGCCACTGCTCATCCCTGCGCTTGGGGACATCGTCTCTGTGGATGAAGTGCTCGAAGTGGTCGATGGCCTGGTCTTCACCGGCAGCCCTTCGAACGTCGAGCCGCTTCACTATAAGGGCCCGGCCAGCGAGCCCGGCACGCTCCACGATGCCGCTCGGGATGCCACCACGCTGCCGCTGATCCCGGCCGCAGTCGAGCGGGGCATCCCCGTGTTCGGCATCTGCCGCGGCTTCCAGGAAATGAACGTGGCGTTCGGCGGCACGCTCCACCAGAAGCTGCACGAGGTGCCCGGCTTGCTCGATCACCGGGACGACGAGTCGCAGCCGCTGGACGTGCAGTACGGCCCCATCCACGACGTCGTGCTCACAGAAGGCGGCTTCCTGCGCGGCCTGGCCGGCACGGACCGAATCCGTGTGAATTCCCTGCACAACCAGGGCGTCGATCGGCTCGGCGGCACACTCACCGCGGAAGCGCGCGCGCCGGACGGCGTCATCGAGGCGTTCCGCGTCAACGGCGCCCGGCGCTTCGCCATGGCCGTGCAGTGGCACCCGGAATGGAAAGTGATGAGTAACGAATTTTCACGCGCGCTGTTCGCAGCCTTCGGGGCTGCGAGTCGCGAGCGTCTGACCGAAAGGCGAGCCACACCGGCTACGTCGCGCTAGGGGCGCAGCGGCCAGAGCACTCAAAGGTTTCTTTATGGCGAACGAGATTCGGCAGTTTTTCCGTGATCATGGCATCTCCGAAGTGGAAGCCATCATTCCCGACATGGCGGGCATCGCGCGCGGCAAGATCATGCCCGCCGAGAAGTTCGCGGAAGACGAAGGCATGCGCCTGCCCGAGAGCATCTTCCTGCAGACGGTGACCGGCGATTACCCGCCGGACCCCGGCGAAGCCATGAGCCCTGCCGAAATCGACATGGTGGTGAAGGCAGACCCGAAGACCGTACGCCGCGTGCCGTGGGCCGCCGAGCCCACCGCCCAGGTGATTCACGACTGCTTCTACTCCGACGGCCGCCGCGTCACGATGGCCCCGCGCCACGTGCTGCGTAACGTGCTGGAGCTCTACGCGCAGAAGGGTTGGGAGCCGGTGGTGGCCCCGGAGCTCGAGTTCTATCTCGTCGAGCCGAACATCGACGCGGATTACCCGCTGAAACCCCCGGTAGGCCGCTCGGGCCGCGCGGAGCCTGGCCGCCAGTCTTACAGCATTGCGGCGGTCAATGAGTTCGACCCGCTGTTCGACGATGTCTACCAGTTCTGCGAAGACCAGGACATCGAGATCGACACGCTGATCCATGAAGATGGCCCGGCTCAGATGGAGATCAACCTGATCCACGGCTACCCGCTGGATTTGGCCGACCAGGCGTTCCTGTTCAAGCGCACGGCGCGCGAAGCGGCCCTGCGCCACAAGATGTATGCCACGTTCATGGCCAAGCCCCACGCGCGGGAGCCGGGCAGCGCCATGCACATCCACCAGAGCGTGCTGGACAAGAAAACCCGCAAGAACATCTTCTCGAGCCCGGATGGCACACCTTCGCCGCTGTTCTTCTCGCACATCGCCGGCCTGCAGAAATACCTGCCGGCAGCCATGGCGCTGTTCAGCGCGAACGTGAATTCCTATCGCCGTCTCACGCGCTACCTGTCCGCACCCATCAACGTGCATTGGGGTTACGACAACCGCACCGCTGGCCTGCGCGTTCCGATGTCGAACGCCGAAAATCGCCGCGTCGAGAACCGCGTGGGCGGGGCGGACGCCAACCCCTACATCGCCATCGCCGCGTCGCTCGCGTGCGGCTACCTGGGAATGATCGAAGGGTTGCAGCCCAGCGACCCCATTACCGGCAGCGCGCATGACCTGCCGTTCGGCCTGCCGCGGTCGCTGGACGAAGCGCTTCGCCTGCTGAAGGAGTCCCAGCCGCTGGTGAGCCTGCTCGGCGAAGCGTTCATTGCCGCCTTTACCATCGTAAAGGAAGCCGAATACGAGGTGTTCCTGCAGGTGATCAGCTCGTGGGAGCGTGAGCACCTGTTGCTGAATGTGTAGCCGCAGGATTGCCCAATGTGTAGCCGGGAGGCCTAATGGACTTTCTACGGCTCTATCGGCTGTTATATAACGTACTGCGCCTTTGCTGATGCACTCGTAAGACCAAGAATATCGGCCGTCGGGATTGGGAGTAGTTACACCGTGAAAATCGAAGCCAGCTCACTCGTTCGCTCGCTGTTCATAGGCATCACGGCACTCGCTGCACTGGCAGCGTGCGGCAAGAAGGAAGCCGCCCCGGCAGGGGGCGCTGCGGTCGCCACACCCGCAGCGGAAGAGAAGGTCCTCAACCTTTACATCTGGAACGACTACCTCGCCCCGGACACCATCTCGAACTTCGAGAAGGAAACCGGCATCAAGGTCTCGGTCAGCAACTACGGCAGCAACGAAGAGCTCGACGCCAAGCTCGCCCCGGGCGCTGCGGGTTACGACGTGGTGGTGCCTTCCGCCTCGTCCTACGAGCGGCAGATCAAGGCCGG
>JBDTUL010000369.1:0-6619 GCA_040007735.1 Gammaproteobacteria bacterium
AGAGAAAATAACAGCTAAGACTGGTCGCTTATTAGTCCCGCGATTTGTTAGTCCGGCAACTTGAATTGAACGGCAAATTGAAAGCTACCCGCCACAGCCTTGCCCGCTTTCTCGGGTGGCACAAAGCTTCCTTTCTCCGCCCACAGCATCGCCGCCTCATCCAGCTCATCCGCGCCCGCTGACGTAGCGATCTCCGCTTTCTCCATACAGCCGGTGGGCGAAATCGAAACGCGCACCACCACGCGACCTTCAACGTCATCGCGCTGAGCCTGCACCGGATACACCTCGTCGAGCGAAACCTCTGAAGGCGCCAGTTTCGGCTTCTCGGAACCTGAGGTTTTAGTGACGGCCTCCGGACACGGAGCCCGCCGCGTGCGGCTCCTGGGTGGCGTCTTGATTCGGCCGGCAAGCTGCGTTACGAGCTCGGTGCGCTGGCGGTTCAATTCATCGGTTGCTGCAATTCGCGCCCGCCGAAGTTTCAGTAGCTCTTCCGTGCCGGCCCCAGCAGGATCAACGGCCATGGCAGGCGCAAGCATGTCGGCCACGCGCTGCTCCGTCGCCTTCATGCCGGCCGCCGCGGTTTTCGCCTGGTCCTTCGGCGCAGAGGCGAGCAACGTTTCGATCAGCTTCCGGTGATGCGCCAGGGCGCCTTCAACGAGCCAGTAAGTCGACAGCAACCTCGATCGGTATGCCTGCGCTTCGACCAGCGGCACGGCCTCCCGCATGGTCTGCTGTACACCGCTGAAGTCGGAAAGCGTGGCCTGGGCGCGCACCTTTTCACGCAACTCGTCGAGGCGGGCCTGCGCATCCTTGGTAAGAACCCACTGCTGCCAGTCGTCGTCGGCCGTGCGGCCGCGGATATCTTTCGGGCCCTTGTCGGTGGCGGAATGCAGGGATTCGCCCATCGCGCGCACGCTTTCGAGGGTCATGTCCCACTTGTCGACCGTGTCTATACGGGTTGAAGCCTGCGCAAGCGCGGCCGCTGGGAGAGTGATCAGCGCAAGGCTGAGGAGGCTCGCGGCGAGGAACGGGGCACGGACTGGGGCCCTGGCGGAATTCTCTGGACGCATCATTTTTCGGGATTCAGGGGTCAACATAGCAGCGGGCGATTCTGAGGAGAGGCTGGGTAATAGTCGACCCCTTCTGGGGTGTTTCGGCAGTGGCGAGCTTCTGTACACTGCTTCCTGGCGTGCTGGCTTGTTGGCCTGCTGCCTGTTTGCGATGTGCGGCACTTGCCCGTGCATGGAGAAAGGCTCTCCAGCCGCCCGGCGGCTGGAGGCTCATTCAAGGGGGGTTATATGTATGTTCAGAATCTGTATTGCCGCATTGGGTCTATTGGTGGCCGCCGTCATGACTAGCGCCGCCGAGCCCGCGGCGGGGCCCGCCGCAGCCGCACCCTCAACCACCCCGGTGCTGAAAACCGAATACGCCTTTACCGTGCGCGCTACGGTCGGCGCGCCCGTAGTGGTGGGCAATGGCCCTGAAGGGCTGAGACGTTTCATCCCCATCGAAGGTGGGACGTTCACCGGCCCGTTGCTGAGTGGGAAAGTCGTGGCAGGCAGTGGCGACTGGCAGGTGGTGCGCGCCGACGGAGTGCTGGCCGTCGAGGCGCGGTACACGCTGGAAACCAGCGACGGCGTTCTCATTGCCGTCACCAACAGCGGCTTTCGGCACGCGCCGCCCGACATCATGGCGAAGCTCACTCGGGGCGAGCCCGTGCCGCCGAACTCGTATTACTTCCGCACTGCCGCCCACTTCGAAGCACCCATCGGCAGCGCGCACGACTGGGTGAACAGAACCCTGTTCGTGGCCACCGCCGAACGGGAGCCCAACAAGGCGATCATTCACTTCTTCCGGGTTTTGTAAGCCAGCTCACCGGCCCGGGCGTAGCTACGCGCAGAGGCAGACGGCCCTTTCCTGAATAGACCAGGCCGCGCTTTTTGCCGCCGGAAACAAAGCTGATGTCCGAAAAAAGCGCCGCCAGCGACTTTTTTCCGATGGACCTATCGAGAGAACACTCCAGGCAACACCGGATCGCACGCACAGCCGGACGGCGGTTTGATGCCGAGAATAGCCGCCAGTGTCGGCGCGATCTGCGCCGGCGCGGTTTCTGAGTGAATGGTCTCTGCTTTCACACCGGGCACCAGCAACAGGATAGGCACGTAAGTGTCGTAGCTGTACGGCGAACCGTGCATCGATGCGTAGTAATCCGGATCGTCGTCGAAATACCAGAACTGCTTCTGCACCACCACCACATCCCCCGAGCGCTTCGGATGGAAGGCGCGCTGCACGCTGTCGAGCAGCGGCGTATTCCCGATACGCCCGGCCAGCAAATCGGTGCGCGTGAAGGCATACGCGAACCCTGGGCCGCGCAGCAGCTCTTCCGCCAGTGCCGACTCGACGGCCGCCGCATCCAGCTTTCGCGCCTCGATTTTCGCGCGATCCAGATAGAACCCAGGCGGAATGATGGCAACGACCAGGCCATCCGTTGAACCAAAGCGCGAAGCGAGCGCCGCGTTGAGCCTGGCGCGCAGCTTCTCACCTCCCACTCGAGCGGCGTCGTAGCCCTCACTCGCGCGCTCTTCCGGAACATCATCCACGCCATGATCGGCGGACAATACGATCACCGTGTTGCGCAGACCGACGGTCCTGTCGATGAATGCGAACAACTTCGTGAGCGTCGCGTCCAGGTGAAGCAGGTTGTCCTCGGATTCCACGCTGTTCGGGCCGTAGCTGTGGCCGACATAGTCTGTCGAGGAGAAGCTGATCGACAGGTAGTCAGTTGCGCCGCGCGTTCCAAGCTTCTCCTGTGTGACGAGCTCGCGCGCGAAGTCGGCGGTGAGCTCGTCCAGGAATGGCGTGAAGCGCAGGCTCTTGATCAGATCTGCGTCCGGCACATTTAAAGCGTGAGGAAATGCCCGCCCGATTGTCGCCTTGGGATGTGCGAATGGATTGGCGGCGCGCGACGCGTAGACATACGACTCCGGCGCACGAAGCAGCGTCCAGCCCCGTTCGCGATAGTTGTCATAGAGCCTTTTGCCGTTCCACGCCGCCACCCAAGCCGGCAGCGCGTCGTAGTAGTACTTGCTGGTCGCCACGCCACCCGTGGAGCCGGAGAACCAATACGCCTTGCCGAGATGTCCGCCCGGAACGATGGCGCTTCGATCTTTGCCGGAAATGGCAAAGGCGCGCGAGCGGTTTCCGGAAGCCGATACAAGCTCATCACCCAGCGTAGTGGACGTGAGATTGGCCGGGGACATTCCCGTGCCAGGCGGCGCCGGTTCGCCCACCGCGGGGTAGCGGGCGTCATCCACGCAATAGACCTTCTTGCCCGCGTCTCGATCGAACCACTCGTTGCCGACGATACCGTGCTCCGCCACATCGGCACCCGTGACCAGCACCGCGTGGCCGGCACAGGTAATGGTGTTGGCCGTTTCATAGTGAGCGTTCGCGTAGTTCAAGCCGCGATCCATCAGCAAGCGGAAACCGGCCCGACCAAAGGACTTTCGATAGCGCTGCAACAGGTCGCCGCGCAGCTGGTCGACGGTGAGTTGCAGAACCAGTCTCGGCGGTGTGGGCGCGGGTGCGGCCGTCGCATCCGCAACGACTGCGCCAAACGGCGTGAACGTTATCAGCAGTGCGCCGGCCGTGCGGCGGAGCGAATTTCGGTAGTCCATGGCACTAAACATACACAACCAATGTGACCGGCGGTACTCTGAGCGCGGCGGAAAAATACAAGAACCGGGTCGGGCAGGATGCAAAAACTCATAACCTTCAACGAGCGCCGCGACGCTCTCGCCTTCTGGGCGGGTGTGCCACCGTCACGGCGGGTGTGGTCCTGCACGTGCCGATGTCCGTTATGGGCAGGAACTCGGGCATCGAGCGCGCTGATTGCGCAATCCACGCTCATCGCTACGCCGGGTATCGTGGTGTCTACCTGGCTCTACAGCGCGTGGAGTACCAAAGAGTCGCTCATCGTGATGATCGTGGTGATGATGCTCGGGCTGGCGGGCCTGCTGTTGCGCGGAGTGATTGGGTTGATTGGGGTCTTTGGGCGGGAGAGTAAGGGTAGGGATCTTAGGGAGCTGGAAGGGAGTGTGGTGCGGGCCAGCAATACATAATTCACTCTTATATATATGCCGATAGCCCCCAATCCCCGGGCGGCTCGGACCTACAAAACTTCCTCGATCAGCTCGCACGCCCAATCCACCTCGTCGCGCTTGATTACCAGCGGCGGCGCGATTCGCATAGTGTCCTCATGCGTGTCCTTGGCGAGGATTCCGAGTTCCCGCAGCCGTTCGCAATAGCGGCGCGCGCCGCCGGCATGAGGGTGGAACTCGATGGCCAGCATCAGGCCACGGCCGCGAACTTCCTTCACGGCGCCGCTCTTGATGCTCTCCAGCCGGGACTTGAAGTACGCGCCCTGCACTGCTGCGTTCTCTATCATTCCCTCCTCAGTGAGTGCCTTGAGCGCGGCGCGCGCCACGGCACACGCCAGCGGGTTGCCGCCGAACGTGCTGCCATGCTGGCCCGGCTTGAGCACGCCGAGCACTTCGCTGTTCGATAGCACTGCGGACACCGGATAAAAGCCACCCGACAGCGCCTTGCCGACCAGTGTGACATCAGCCTCGATGCCCTCATGCTCTTCGGCAAGCAAGCGTCCCGTGCGGCCGAGCCCGGTTTGAATCTCATCCAGAATCAGCGTCACGTTGCGCGCCGTGCAGAATTCCCGCACGCGCTTGAAATAGCCGGCCGGCGGAATGATCGTGCCAGCCTCACCCTGAATGGGCTCCACCAGGAACGCCACGGTGTTTTCAGTAACTGCCGCAACGAACGCGTCATAGTCGCCGAACGGCACGATGCGAAAGCCCGGCGCGAACGGCCCATAGCCACCGCGTGCCGTCGGATCGGTGCTGAAGCCCACGATGCCGAGCGTGCGGCCGTGAAAATTATTCGAACAGACGATGATCTCGGCCTGGTCCGTCGGCACGCCGCGCACTTCATAGCCCCACTTGCGTACGGCTTTGACGGCGGACTCCACGGCTTCCGCGCCACTGTTCATCGGCAGAATCTTGTGAGAGCCAGTCAGTGTCGCAAGCTCTTCGTAGAACAGAGCCAGCTGGTCGTTGCGAAACGCCCGGGACGTGAGGGTGAGCTTGCCCGCCTGCTCCACCATCGCGGCGAGAATGCGCGGGTGGCAGTGGCCCTGGTTCACGGCCGAATAGGCGGAAAGACAATCGAGATAGCGGTTTCCGGCCGTGTCCCAAACCCAGACGCCCTGACCCCGCGAAAGCACCACATCCAGAGGCTTGTAGTTGTGTGCGCCGAGACGGGTTTCGATAGCAATGAGTTCGGTCGTTGCGAGTGACATAGCGGAAATCTCAGGCTTTTAGTATTGCCGGCCCCGATCGAGGTGGCGTCGAGCCAGTGTGTCAATTGCCCTTCAGAATTGCAACCTCCACCGGATTCTGTAACCATGTCGACATTGGGCAACGGCTCGGCTACGGGCTGCCGCCTGCAGGAGGAACACATTGGCAACGCGGATGCGGGACGTTCTGACCGAAAAGTCCCTCGTATTGACGCCTTCGGAAGCGAAAATCGCTCAAGTGCTGCTGGCGGACTACCCGCTCGCCGGCCTCGGCACGGCCACCAGCCTCGCAAAGCGCGCGGGCGTCAGCGACCCCACGGTAATCCGGCTCGTCACCAAGCTTGGGTTTGTGGGATATCCGGCGTTCCAGGCCCGGCTGCTGGAAGAAGTGGACGCCGGCCTGCGTTCTCCCATCATGATGATGGAAGCCAAGCGCCCCGCCGCGAAGGGCCGCAGTGTCGGCGCGGCGTATCTGCATTCCGTGGCCGCCGCCATCGAATCCGGCGCGGCCACCACGCTGCCCCAAACATTTGATCGTGCGGTCACGCTCATCATGGAAGCGAAGGGCCGCGTCGTGCTCATCGGCGGGCGCTTCAGCCGTCACGTGTCGGGAATGCTTGCCGGGTATCTCGCGCAGTTCAGAGATAACGTTTCGCATCTCTCGCCACTGTCCGCCGAGAGCTTTGACTCGCTGGTAGACCTTGGGCCTCGTGACGTGTTGGTGGCCTTCGACTATCGCCGATACCAGACGGATGTCATTCGATTCACCGAGCAGGCCGTCGCACGCGGCGTCCCCGTTGTGTTGTTCACGGATCCGTGGCGTTCGCCGATAGCAGCGAACGCCAAAGTGGTGCTCACCACACCCACCGAGGTCTCATCCCCCTACGATTCGCTGGCGCCTGCCGTGGCGCAGATCGAAGCCCTGCTTGCACACATCGTCGTGGAACCGTCCAACGCACGCGATGAGCGGGGAGAGTTGCTCGAAGAAATCCGCACGCGCAATGTGATAACCGTCGAGACAACGGAGCGCAAAACCTCCCGGCGCAACGGCGGCTCGCGCCCGGGCCGTTAGGCGGCTGCAAACATCGCTGAGAGATAGTTCTTTCCGAACCTGCACGCGTACTCTAGAGGAAGTCCGCGCGCCAGGCCGGCGGCGATGGCGGAGGCGAGCGCACAACCTGTTCCGCGCAGTTGCGTAGGGTACCGCCGCGACGGCAGACGCAGCGGTTTGCCATAGCTGGATACCAGAAT
>JBDTUL010000370.1:0-6556 GCA_040007735.1 Gammaproteobacteria bacterium
TTCGTGGCCAAACCCCAGGACATGGCCGAATTCATGCAGGATCAGGCTTTTGAAATTGGGGCTGAACCGCGCGATCTGGTCGATCACGGTTCGTCCGAAGGCGTCCCGGTCGGCGTCGGTCCAGTCCCTGCCCTGCACTTTCACGGGGGCGTACTGCACGAACACCGACATCACGTGTTTCCCCGGCGCCGCCATCGTTGGGTCGGTTACCGACGGAATCAGCATGTCGAGGTACGGATCTTTGGACCACGTGCCGCGCTTCCAATCATCGTACGCACGCTCGAATCGCTCCAGCGAATCGAGAACGTGCATGTCGCCCGCAATGAGGGGGTTGTCGCGCCCCAGCGCCGGAAACTCGGGTAGCCCATCGAGCGCGATGTTGAGCTTCCCCGAAGAGCCGCGAATCTTGAAATGGCGCGCTTGCTCGAGCACCTCGGGCTGCAGGTCACTGGGGTTCATCAGCTTCAGGAAGGTGCGCTTCGGGTCGAGATTCGACACGACGACATCGGCGTAATGCTCATCGCCGTTCTCGAGCGCCACTCCCACCGCCCGCCCGCCGCGCACGATAATCTGGTGCGCAGGCGCGCCCACCTTGATCTGCCCGCCGTACGATTGAAGTGCGCCGGCCAGTGCTTTCGAAATTGCGCCCATGCCACCACGCGCGAAACCCCACGCGCCGATCTGGCCATCTACATCGCCCATGTAGTGATGAAGCAGCACGTATGCCGTGCCGGGCGAATAGACCCCCAACGCCGTACCGATGATGCCGCTGTCGGTGAGGCTTGCCTTGACTACGTCAGACTCGAAGAACTCGCCGAGGTAGTCTGCGATGCTCATCGAGTAGAAACGAATGGTGTCGTACAGCGTTTGCCCGCCGAGCTTCGCGAACTCCTTGCCGAGGTGGAGAAGTTCGCGAATGTCCCGCACCTTGAAAGACGTGGGATCGGGAGGCGTGCGCATCAGCAGCGAGCGGATCAGCCGGGTCTGGCGCATGGTGTCACGCGCGTAGCGCGGATAGGCGTCGGCATCGCGAACGCTATGCCTTGCGATCTCGCGGCGGCGGACGTCTTTGTCGGGGTATCGGCCGAGGAAGTCACCATCGCGCGTGAAGGTGACGCCGCCGCCGTAAGGGACCACTTGCAGGCCGTGGCGGGCCAGGTCCAGGTCGCGATAGATCTCGGGGCGCAGGAGGCTGCAGACGTAGGAGCAGTTGGAATAGGTGTAGCCGGGGTGTAGCTCGCGGCTGACGGCGGCGCCGCCTATGTAAGGGTTTCGTTCGAGGACCAGGACGTCGAGGCCCGCCTTGGCCAGGAATGCGGCGGATGCGAGGCCGTTGTGGCCGGCACCGACTACTATTGCGTCGTGGCGCTTCACTTGAGAAGGAACAAGCTAAGAGCCCTCAATCGCCGGGCGGCTGAGACGGACTGCGCCCGGCGGTGCCGGGTGCCGGGTGCCGGGTGCCGGCGGGAGCATCGTTTCTTGGAAAAATTCAATTGAAAAACCTCTTCAGCCGCCCGGCGATCGAGGGCTTCTTGAATCCGGCAACAGCGGCATCAGCTGGTTTGCATACCAGCTGTCGAACGTGTGTACGCAATCCTCGGTCGCCTGATAGGGGCCTTGTCGGAAGCCGCGAGACCCGACACCTGCCTGCGCGCGCTCGCACAGCGCCCAGTCCTGCCGGTTCGTCATGTCCCAGAATTCCACGACATCGGAAGGGTCGAAGCCTTTCTGACCAACCGCCTCCTGGGTAAACAGCCACTCGCACTCCACACGCGTGCGCGTCGGCGATATCGGCCAGGCCGTATGCGTGAGCACGTAGTCCGGATGCGGGCTCAGCAACATGTTCGGGTACACCACGTAGTAGTGCACGTACCGGCAATCATCGTGCGTTAGCCCGGGAATGGTGGGCAACGAGCTACGCCCGCTCATCGACATAGTGTCAATGCCTTCCCGCAACTGCATGGGCCCACCGTTGAAACACGCCCCCACTTCGCTCTTGCGGCTGCCCCGCGGCATCGGCTCGCTGATGCGATGAAGCTGAGGATGCGCACCCGCGCAGTGATAGCACTCGCTGTAGTTCTCGCAGAGCAGCTTCCAGTTCGCCGCAACTTCGTATTCGATGCGCCGGCCGCGCACCAGCTCATTCATGCGGAAGCGTGAAAGGTCCGGCAAGTCCACGAAGTGCGTAGCGAGCGGAACCGCCCCACTATCCAGGTTCGCAAACAGGAAACCGTGAAACACCTCGTGTCTCACCGGCACCAGCGAGAAATTCTCTTTACAGAAATCTTCGCCCATTTGCGGGGCGTTCTGAACCGTTCCGTCCAGGTTGTAACTCCACGCGTGATACGGGCAGAGCACACGCGCCAGCCCCTTGCCGCCCGGGTCATCGAGCAGCTTCGAGCCGCGGTGACGGCACACGTTGTAGAACGCGCGTACCTGATTGTCGCGGCCCCGCACGAACACCACGGAATTTCCAGCGACCTCTCTGACGAAGTAATCGCCGGGTGCGGGGATGTCCGCCACGCGCCCAACGCACAGCCAGTGCCGCGCGAAAATGCCGTCCTGTTCCAGCCGCAGCACCTCTGGCGAGGTGTACACCGCACCCGGCAAAGTGCGCGCCTCACCAAACGATTTCAGCGTGCGTTCGAGACCCGAGCCGAGAGACGCAAGCGGTGTGTCGAGCGGCATGATGAGCGGCTCCCTATTTTGCGAACCGGTTGTACTTCTTCAGCAGCGACACCAGCTTGTCGTGCGGCAGCGCTATGACGCGCCGATCGTTCGCGCCGGTCATCGTCTGCGCCGCCACGAGCGCGTTGATGATCGCCTCCTCCGTCGCCTCTACAGTGGCTTCGAAGAACGGTGTCACGCGGTCGTTCGGCAGCATCTTCACAGACGGCAAACCATCATTCCCTCCCGAGCCGGAGTTCGCCGTCGAGAACGCAATGAAGATGTCGCCAGACGAATTGCTGGCAGTACCACCCGTGCGCGCGATGCCCATGCTTGCTCGCCGCGCGATGCGTTTCAGTTGATGCGGCAAGAGTGGCGCGTCCGTGGCCACCACCACGATGATGGAGCCCATGTCACTGCTCGCGCTGGGACGCTGACGCGCGGCATACGCGGGAAACTCCGGTACTTCCTGCCCCACCGGCACACCTGCCACCATGAGCTGAGGCCGGCGGCCAAAATTGGCCTGCACGAGAACGCCAAGCGTGTACTGACCGGAAGCATCGGAGACCTTCCGCGACGCCGTGCCGACACCCCCTTTGAACTCGTAGCAGATCATTCCCGTGCCGCCGCCGACATTGCCTTCGGCCACGGGGCCCGACTTGGCTCCGTCCAGCGCCGCGACGGCGTGTTCCGGCTTTACGTGAAACCCGTTGATGTCGTTTAGCCAGCCATCCCAGGTCTCTGCGACCACCGGCAACGACCACCAGTCATCGAGATCCATCTTGTATCGATCGAGGGACCAGCCGATGACCGCGTCCCGCACCACGCCCACACTATGCGTGTTGGTGATCATCACCGGCCCCCACAACTCGCCCGACTCTTCGACCCACGTGGTGCCCGTCATCTCGCCGTTGCCGTTCTGGCTGAACCAGCCGGCGAACACCGGATCGGTCGGTTTCGTTTTTCCTCGCGGCAGAATCGCGGTCACGCCGGTACGCACCGGCCCGGTGCCGCGCTTCAATGCGCCGCTGCCCGACATCAGTGTGACGTGGCCGACTTCCACACCAGCCACATCGGTAATCGCATTCAGTGCGCCAGGCGTTCCATGGAACGGTACGCCGAGATCGCGCGCTCGGGGCTTGTGCGCTGGTGCGGCTGCCGTCGTTGCCTGCGAAGCAGTCGCTACTGGCGTAGCTGCATTCACAGCGTGCGTCCCGAAACAGGCGAACGCAAACCAACCCAGGACGCTCATCGAGCGAGTTGTCACACTGACCATTATTTTCACTTGGCCGAAACCGGCTGAATACGCACGAACAACCAGATCGCTGCGCCGATCACTGCGAACACGGAGCCGCTCGCAAGCGTCGGCCACCAGCCAACCCGATCCAGCATCAAACCGACAGCCGGTGCCAGAAACCCCGCAAGGTTACCGCCCGTATTCAATACACCCGCAGCGGAGGCGGTGTTCGGCCCCGCCACGTAAGTGGACGCCGCCCAGAAAGGCCCTTCCGTGAACTGCGTGAATCCGAAGCAGAGCGAAAGCAAGGCCACCGCCACGTACGGGTGCGGCGACTTCGCGCCGGCCAGCAGCAGCACCGCCACGAGCAACAGTCCGACGACCGCCGGCAACCGGCACCCCCACTGCGGCCCCAGGCGCTTGCACAGCGCGTCGCACGTTGCGCCACCCACCGCCGCCAGCACTGCGCCGACCACAAACGGAAGCGCATACAGAAAGCCGCTTTCCAGCAGCGCGAACCCGCGCTCTTCCACGAGGTAGGTAAACAGCCACTGCGAGAAAATGTAGAACACGTAGTTCATGCAGAAGTACGCAGCCGAGAGCAGGAGCACATCGCGATGAACGATGACCTTCTTCCAGCCGCCCGGTGCCGCCACTTGAGCGAACGACCGGCCTTCATTGATGAGCGCCACCTCCTCGGGTGAGACGGAGGGATGCAGCGCCGGCGTATCGCGGCCATACCACCACCACCACGCTCCCGCGATGAGGCCAACCGGAGCGAGCACGTAGAACGACTCGCGCCAGCCGTAGGAAATGATCAGCATCGTCACCAGCGGGCCGAGGGCGGCCTGCCCCAGTGTGAGACCCGAGCTCAGCACGGCATTGGGAAACGCCCAGCTCGCCGGCGGAAACCAGTTCGCAAACGTGCCGGCCGCCACCGGAAACATCGGCGCATTCGCGATGCCCATGAGAAACCGCACGGCCATGAACGCAATCAGCGCACCGCTCGCGGAAGCCAGCATCAAACCCGGCAAGAACCCGGTGAGCGCCGTCAGAACGCCCCACGACACCGCAATGAGCGTGAGCGCCCGGCGCGAGCCGACGACATCCCCGAACACGCCGCCCGGAATCTGGAACAGCGTGTAGGCGACATTGAAGCTGAAGAGAATCCAGCCCAGTTCCTCGTTCGAGAAACCAAACTCCTGCCGGATGCTCGGCATCGCGACCGACAGGTTGTTGCGCAGGAAATAGTTGACGAAGCTCAGGACGAACAGCAGCCCCAGTATCCGGTAGCGCACCGGCAGGAAGGTGGCTTTGGGGCGAATCGCGAGCGACGCATCGTTCACTACTGTCTCCCGTTCATTGTTCTTCCGGCTCAGGCCGGCCGATTCAGGCGTTCGCGCTTCAAGCCGGCGCCCCGTCTACCAGCATCGCGTGCGCGGCGTTGTGCCCCGGCGCGCCCGTCACGCCACCCCCGGGATGCGCGCCGGCTCCGCAAAGATACAGGCCGGCGATGGGCGTGCGGTAGCGGCTCCAGCCCGCGAGCGGCCGCATGAAGAACATCTGGTCGATAGACAGGTCGCCGTGAAAGATGTTGCCTTCGGTGATGCCGAAGGTCTGTTCCAGGTCGAGCGGCGTGAGAACGCGCCGGGCGATGACGCTGCAGGGAACGTTCGGCGCGTATCGGCCGATGATGCGCGTCACCTGGTCACCCAGTGACTCGCGCAGGGAATCCCAGCTCCCAGTCGCAGGTTTGAAGGGCACATACTGCACGAAGCACGTGAGCATGTGGCGCCCTTCCGGCGCCAACGTGGGGTCGGCATTCGATGCCAGCACGCAGTCCACCCAAAGGTTCTCGGCAATCTCGCCTCGCTGCGAGGCGTTGTAGCAGTCTTCAGCCGACTGCAGCGTTGGCACCAGGGTGAAGAACGAGCGCTCGGGTTTGGCGCGATCCGCGGGCATTCCGGTAACGCGCGGTTCTTCGCCGAGCACGAAATTCACCTTGGCGCAGGGCCCGTCCATGCGAATGCCCGACACCTGAGTGCGGAACTCCGCATCGAGGTCGGACGGTTCGAGCAGCGTCAGGAACGTTCGCTTCGGGTCTGCATTCGAGGCAACGCGCGCCGCCTCGATGAACTGGCCTGACGCGAGCGTCACGCCGCGCACCTTGCCACCCACCTGGTTGATCTTCGCGACCGCCGCGCCGGTACGAATTTCCACGCCGAGCTCCAGGCATGCGGCGCGCATGGCCGCGGTGATGGCACCCATGCCGCCGATGACGTGACCCTGATAGCCCGGCTGGCGACTCTCACCACCGGTCAAAAGATGAAACAGCAGACCCATGGCCGTGCCCGGCTGATAGGGGCCGCCGTGTTTTCCGTACACGCTGTTGGCCAGGAACAGGCGTTTGAGCTTGTCCGACGCGAAACGCCGGTCCAGAAACGCACCCAGCGACCCGGTGAGGAACGCGGTGAGGCCTTCGATGTCTTGCCCCGTCGCTTTGCGCAGGCGGGAGGCCAGACGAAACAGCTCCTTCGCGCGGCGCCAGCCGTGGGCGTTCACATCCGGCGGCGGCTCCATGAAAAACGGCTCCAGGTACCCGGCGAGCCTTTGCAACGTGCGTTCGACATCGAAGAACCGCTCCACGTCCTG
>JBDTUL010000371.1:0-6514 GCA_040007735.1 Gammaproteobacteria bacterium
CTCGCAGCCGGAGCACAGCGCGCCGCTCTGCTGCCCGTTGCCGTCGCATCACACACGCCACGGCTGGCCGCCGCTGTTCCGTCTCTACGCGCCGCAATCATGGAGCAGCGTCCGCGACAACCTCGTACTGAAGCGATTCTGCTCACCGCGCTCGATGGGTCACCGGTTTTCGATGTCGCCGCGGGGGCCGATGCTCTTGCGCGTCAAGTCGCAACGAGCCTTCGCTGGAACGCCTGCCTGGACGCAGCCGTCGAACGCGGCGGCAACACCTTTCTGGAGCTGGGCCCGGGACGCGCACTCGTGGACATGGCCCGCACGGCCTATCCGGTCATTCCCGCACGAAGCCTCGACGACTTCCGCAGCCGCGACGGCGTGCTCGCCTGGCTCGCGAGGAATCAGCCTTGAGGGTTCCAGGCTAATCGCGGCTCAGCCGATAGATAGTGATCGTTGTGCTCGATCGTGCCGTCCAGTGCAGCAACGGCTGTTTCGCACTGACCGCATGCGCTGCCACGGTGTCCATGGCGAATTGCAATTCCGCCGCAGTCGGCGGCCGAGTCATAGACTTGCGAACACCGCCAACTGCGGGCATGGTTCGCTGCATGCGGGATTGGTTCGTTCTGATGGCTCATCTGATCGTCACGACAGTCAGGGCCGTGACTCCGGGGCGGCGCTCGCTCTGTCGTGGCCGAATCGCTACTTCTAAGGTGCGCCGGATATTGGCGAACCACCCTCTCCCAAAGTCGGGAGGCGAAGGTCCGTCGTGGCTCTCTGCCATCGCTGAAACCCGCGATAGCCTGTTGAGCATCGATCTGTTCCGCTGCGAGTCGATCCTGCTGAAGAGTTTCTGGGTAATGGTTGTGATGGACGTCTTCACGCGCCGCATCGTCGGATTCGGTGTCGAACCCGCACATATCGACGGCATTAGCGTCTGCCGCATGTTGAACCAGGCCCGGCGCGCTCAACCTCTTCCCACGCGCCTCAGTACCGATAATGACCCGTTGTTCCGCTTTCATCGCTGGCGGGCGAATCTGCGAGTTCTCGACATCAAGGAATGCAAGTCCGTCCCTTTTGCGCCTCGCTCTCATCCGTTCATCGAGCGACTGATCGGAACCCTTCGGCGCGAGTATCTCGACCACACCTTCTTCTGGAACGGCCTCGACCTGCATCGCAAGCTGAATCGATTCGCTGCCTATTACAACGAGCGGCGCGTTCACGCCGGTCTCACTGGTCGGACGCCATTCGAACGATGCGGGAAAACCGCAGGTCAGCCAACGAATATTGATCACTTCGCCTGGCGCTCCGACTGTTCCGGCCTCTTCCACACGCCAATTGCTGCGTAGTCAGGAATTCGCCATGGACAGGCTGAGTCCGGGTGTTCCCGATTCACCGGTTATCACGAAAGTCCTCCCGGAGACCTCTTCGCGACATCGTCGCGGAGAATCTTATGCTGTCCGGGCCAAATCCGTCCTGGGTGGACTACATCATGAATACTCGCTCGCGGCTTTTCCCGCTTGAACGACTTTTTTGCGGACGACAGCGGGTAATCGACGCGCTGATCGATATTCGGGATTCGCTCGCGCCGCTGCCGGAGGAACTGGCGGCATTCGCCGAGAACCTCGTGGCGGAAAAATGGGACCATTTGTTACCGGAGGCATTGCTGAGGCGAGAGTATGGATGTCGGCGGTTTGATGTGGCAGGGACGCAAGAGATGCGCGAGGAGATTCTGGCCGGCGAACCGTAGATGTAACCGAATCCGTCGTCCGTCGGACCATCTTCTCCCACATCATATGTGTCGCCAGTAACGATGCCTACACGCTACACGACCGTACGTTTGGTGAATGGGTTGATCAGCGGGACGCTGAACGCCTTGAAATCATCCACGTTACGCGTCACGACACTGAAGCCGCGCACCAGCGCCGTGGCGGCAATCAAAGCGTCTTCGAGATGATGATCGGGTCGACGATGCATCAGCTGCGCCCAGCGACGGAAGATGTGGGCGTCCACGGGAACGACGTTGTACGTTTCCGCGACGCTGTCGAGCCATGTCTCGATCTCGTGGGCTTTTTCCACGTCCTGATCGCGCGTGATTTCGATGCCGGCCTGGATCTCGCCGATCGTCACAGCCGATAGATACAGTGTTTCTTCGGAAGCGTTTTGAACCCAAGCCACCACGCCCTGATGGGGCCTGGGTTTGCGCAGCTCCGAAACGACGTTCGTGTCCAGCAGGTACACGGTCAACCGATCGGCTTAGGCACCCGGCGCTGACGTCGAGCGCGCGGCGGAATATTCAGATCGCCGCGCGGCCCAGGCCCAAGCAGCAAAGATTTCAGACCTTGGCGGGCGCGCTCTCGCAAGTTGCGCCACTCACTGACCGGCAAGAGAACCGCTGTCTCGACCCCGCGCAGCGTCACGACCTGCGGGCCTTCGGTAAGGCTCGCCTTCAGGAACTCGCTGAAGCGAGCTTTAGCGTCTTGAACTGGCCACATTTTCTTCATGACGAGGCTCCCGATTAACTAGTCAGCAATCTAGTCAGATAGGTGGAACAGGTCAAGTCGCTTATCAAGGTGCGACGGAGAGTTGAATGCGGAGCGGACGGGAAACAAGTCCGCGTGCTCGGTTGATGGCTCTCGCTACTCGAAACAACGCGACCTAAGCGCTTAATCCACTTCGCGCCGAAGGGAGGTGCAGAGCGCGTCTGCGAAGGCGACGGGGAGAATTTGCCACTGGATTTGCCAGTAGCGTGAGCTGATTTTCCGCAAGCTACTGAATTCAAAAGAATTAACTGGCGGAGCGGACGGGACTCGAAGAAAATCCCGTCCGGATATCAGTCAGTTGCGCCCTGGTCGCCGCGGAAGGCCCCCGTAGTCCCCCGCGGTCCCCGGATTTGCCACTAAATTTGCCACTAGCTCCGGCCGGGAGCTCTCTACAACGCAGCCAATGCCATTGCACAAAACTTAAATATAATTTAAGTTTTGTGTATGAACTCGACCGCTTCACCCGATCCTACCTGGCAGGCGCTTTACGAGGTCGCAGCTTCTCAGGAGGGCCTGTTTACCACGCGCCAAGCCGCTTCCGCTGGCTACTCGCCGCCTCTACTCGCCCACCACCAAAAAGCCGGCCGAATTACGCGAGTTCGGCGCGGAATCTACCGCCTCATTCATTTTCCGCCCGGGGAGCACGAAGAACTCGTTGCCGCGTGGCTGTGGACCGAGAGCAAGGGTGTGATCTCACATCAAACGGCGCTGTCGCTGCAGGGTCTTTCAGATGTGCTGCCGGCGCAAATCCATCTCACGCTGCCGCTAGCATGGCAACAGCGCCGCTTTCGGGTCCCTGAAGGCCTCGTGCTCCATCACGCCGATGTATCTCCGCAGGAGCGTTCATGGATCGATGCCGTACCTATGACCTCGACGCCTCGAACACTCAACGATTGTGCTCTCGCCGGTCTCACTCCCGATCTTCTCCGTCAAGCTGCGAAGCAAGCACTCGCTCGCGGCCTGGTGACGAAGGTCGAGCTGAAGGATGTTGAGAAGACGCTCAAACCTTTTGGCGGGATCAAAGGATGACAACACGGGCGTACACCTCGCCACAGGCCTTCAAACAGGCGCTGGAGCAACGCTTGAGAAGCGCGTCGAAGGGTGGAGCTGACTTTGCGCGTCGACGACAGCTGTTGGTGTTTGATCGTTTCCTGGCACGCATCGTGGCCGTACTTGGAAATGCGGTTCTATTGAAAGGCGGACTGGTCCTGGAACTGAGACTGGAGCGCGCCCGGACGACGAAAGACGTCGACCTGCGGCTAACCGGCACGCCGGAAGGCGTGCTCGCAAGGCTGCAAGATGCTGGACGCAAGGAGCTTGGCGACTTCATGGCCTTTGAAATAGATCCCGATGCCGAACACCCAACAATCCAAAACGATGGGATGCAATACGAAGGCTTACGATTTCGTGCCGAGTGTCGTTTGGCAGGCAGGCTATACGGACAACGTTTCGGTGTCGACGTCGCATTCGGTGATCCCATTCTGGGTGAACCTGAGGTCGTTACCGCCGCCGACGTGCTGGCCTTCGCGGGTATTCCACCACCGGTGCTGCGTCTGTATCCGATTGAAACTCACATCGCCGAGAAGCTGCACGCGTACACGATGCCGCGAGCACGCGCCAACACTCGCGTGAAAGATCTTCCGGACATGGCGCTACTTGCTACAACGGGGCCGCTCGAAGCGTGGAGATTGCGCGCGGCGTTGGAACGGACCTTTGAATTTCGCGCGACTCATCCGTTACCATCGTCCTTGCCAGATCCACCTGCAAACTGGTCGACGCCCTACGTTGAGATGGCGCGGGAGAATGAGCTTGCATGGACGACACTCGAACAACTCACCGCGGCCGTCGGGACATTTCTTGATCCGGTGCTGGCCGGCAATGGCGGCATCTGGCGGCCAGCAGCGTGGGCTTGGGACTCCGCCCTGTTAGCCACAATTGTGCCCAAAGTTGAATGAGGCTCTCACAACGAAGTTCAGCAATTTGCCCTGGGTCGGCGGATGTGGGCGATCACGTTTCATCGCTGTCGTATGACAGCACTACTGTGGCCTGAGCGGTTACTATCTCGGCGTGCTATCTGCATCCTCCATTGAGCTCATTCGGGCGCTTCTGCGTGATACCGGTGCCGATCCAACGGGCGTCAAGGAAGTGCGCTTTCGAGCCAATCATCCTGATCTGCAGAATGAGATCGACACTCTCATTCGACGCGGCCGGATCCGGCGCAAGGACGGAAGATTCTGGCTGCACCCGCTCGCCATCGCCGAAGTTGTGGACGGCGATACACTGGCCGGAGAGACTCATCGGCGAGCTCGCGAGATATTCAACGCCGTGTATCAGCGGACGAGAACCAGCCCGGAAACGATTATCCTCGTTGAAGAGCTCGCGAATGAGCTCAAGATGTTTCGCTCTGACCTAGTCGACGTACTCAATTATTTGTGTGACAGCGGCATCTTCGGTACGTACTCCGGTAACCTACGCGAGGCGGACGCGTATGTGACACCCAGTGTGACTGAGATCCTCAGGTGCAAGACCTATGATGGTCTTATCGAACAATCAAGAGTGTCTCTTGAGTTCAATGATATGTTGCCGGCGCTTCCCTCTGTTGACGGCACGATTTTTTCATCGAGCGCAGCACAGCCGAAGGCGCCCTACGTCGATGCACAGCGTTTGAAAGAGCTTCGTTCGATCCAAGGTGGGAAATGGGACCTGACGCGGCTGGTGAGGCTCTGCGAAGAACTCAACAGTGCGCATGAAAGCGAGCTCTGGATGGCCTGCGCGATGCTGGCGCGCGGGATTTTGGATCACATCCCGCCAATTTTCGGCTGCGCGAACTTTGGCGCCATCGCCAACAACTTGCCAGCGGCGCAGTCATTTCGTCAGCATATGCAGCACTTGGATAGGTCATTGCGGCAGGTCGCGAATTCTCACCTGCATGTTCAAATCCGGGGCAAGGAATCGTTGCCGACCTTTACGCAGGTGGATTTCCGCGCTGACTTGGACGCGCTCCTTGCTGAGATTGGGAGGTTGCTGAGATGACGATTGGGGGCTCTTTACTCCGCGGCGCGCCGTCGCCCTCGCGATGGACGATAGTGTCAACGCCTCAAGCAGGAACTCACGCCATACCCAAGCCCGTGATCGCAATCCGGCGCCTCAACATCACTGCCGCACCACTGCTTGAAGCATTCCGAAGACTTGTTGACGCAGAATCGCAGGACTTGATCGGGACGTCCGCTGAACGAGCTGAAGTGTTGTGCCCTGCTGCAATCGAATGCATGCTCTCTAACTCATCTGCGGCGACGTTTGGGGCATTCTCCGAAAGAGCAATCGTAGGCGCTGCGTCCATAAGTCGGATCTCAGACGCATTCTGGAACGGTTATGGCATTCACAACGTGGGAGTGGCGGGCTCCTTCCGACGACAGCACATTGCAAGGCAGTTGGTTGAGCGTTGTATCGAATACGCAAGGGAGAACGGCGCAGAGGGCGTCAACCTTGTGGTGTATGAGTCAAACGTAGCAGCGATCACGCTATATGAGTCCCTAGCATTTCGTCGCACGCGAGACATGGCGGAACCGAAGGAAGAGAACGTCACCTATCGAAAAATAGAAATGTACGTCAGCCTCTAGGTAAGATGCTGCGGCTATCTACGGTGTTGTTGCGTATTCCGCTCATCGTGACCGACGATTCCGGCCGAACGTGACCGGTCGTTCCGCCGGATCGTGGCTGGGTGGGTTTCTTACTCCGATCGGTCACGTTGCGTCAACGGTTCTCGCCTTTCTCCGAGGTTTTCGATCGTCGTTTACGGGGTAACCCGTAGGGAAGTCTGCCTGTACTCCGCAATAATTCGGTACGGAACACTCGGTCCGTGCGAAGAACCCCGGCGACCTCCATGGCATAATACCGCGATGCACAGAGTTGTTGAGATCCTGGCGTCATTGATCGCGGAGCTGCTTCGTTGGCTTCGGCTCTCAGTGCGATCAACTCGG
>JBDTUL010000372.1:0-6476 GCA_040007735.1 Gammaproteobacteria bacterium
GCACCGGGATTTTCCTTCGCCTTGCGCTTGCGGATGTGCCAGCTGATGTCGTTGCCCGCCAGGTCGCTCACTCTGAACGGGCCCATCGCGAAACCGAATCCTTCGATCGCGCGATCGATCTGCTGGGGCGATGCCCCGGCTTCGAGCAGGTACCCCGCCTGGCGGAAGTACTCATGCAGCATGCGATTGCCAATGAAGCCATCGCACACGCCGGAGACGACGGCGGTTTTCTTCAGCGTGCGGGCAAGCTTCATCACGGTGGCGAGCACGTCTTTCGCCGTGGCTTCGCCCCGCACGACTTCCAGCAGCCGCATTACGTTCGCGGGGCTGAAGAAGTGCGTGCCGATGACGTCTTGAGGACGCGCGGTGATGCGCGCGATGTGGTTTACGTCGAGCGTGGAAGTATTGGTGGCGAGGATGGCGCCAGGCTTCATCACGCGATCGAGCGAGCGGAACACGGTTTCCTTCACCGACATTTCCTCGAACACCGCCTCGACGGCGATGTCCACATGGCTCAGCGCATCGTAGGACAACGAGGGCGTCAGCAGCGCCATGCGCTTGTCACGATCCGGCGCGGCGAGCTTCCCCTTGCGGAGCTGGCCCTCATACACGTCGCGAATGCGCGCGACGCCGCGATCCAGCGCCGCCTGCTCGGTCTCGAGCAATGTGACCGGAATGCCGGCGTTCAGGAAGCAGATAGCGATGCCCGCACCCATCGTGCCCGCTCCGATCACCGCGGCCTTGCGAATGTCTCGAACCGGAGTGGAGGCCGGTACGCCCGGAATGCGCGAGGCCGCGCGTTCGGCAAAGAAAGCGTGACGAAGCGATTTGGACTGGGCGGTTTCCATCAGCTCCACGAAATAGTCGTGTTCCTGCTGGATGCCTACGTCGAACGGTTTCGTCGAGGCCTGAACCGCATCGATGGCACGGGGCAAGGCCGGGAAGTTCGGAAACTTTGCTTTGACTGTGTTGCGCGCGAACTGACACAGCGCCTCGACATTCGCCTCTTTCACAACGCGGTCGCGAACACGCGGCGGCGGCTCGGATCGGTTGCCCGCAGTCAACGCGAATTCGACCGCGCTCTCCAGAAGATTGCCCTCGGCGACCCGATCCAGCAGCGGGGTCTTCGCAAGCAGCGGCGCCGGCACTGGCTCGCCGCCCAGAATCATGTTCAGCGCGAGCTCCACGCCAACGAGCCGCGGCAGGCGCTGCGTGCCACCCGCGCCGGGCAGCAACCCGAGCTTGGTCTCGGGTAAGCCGATGGATGCCTGCTTGTCCGCAACTCGATAATGGCAGGCGAGCGTCAGCTCGAACCCACCCCCCAGACAAGTACCCGCGATGGCCGCCACCACCGGCTTTGGCGAGCACTCCACGAGCGACAGAAGCTGATGCAGGTTCGGTGCGCGCCCCGCTGCCGGCGTGCCGAACTCGCGGATGTCCGCGCCGCCTGAGAACAGGCTGCCACTGCCGGTGAGCACGATCGCCTTGACAGCGCCGTCGGCATTGGCGCGCTCCACGCCCTCAGCGATGCCCCGCCGAACCTCGTAACTCAAGCTGTTCACCGGCGGATTGCCGAATTCGATCACCGCGACTGCGCCGTGCAGCCGATAGTCCACTTGTGCCATTCTGGAGTTCCTCTATGCCAAAGGCGATCGGGTGCATGTGGCGAGGCTGTGAGCAGCCGTGGTGACCAGGTACATGCCGTCCGAACGTCGCTACACGGACTTTAACACCGCCCGACTGCGGATTCGCGCTCCCACGCGAACTCGCGCGAGCCAGCGGAGGCTACCCGAGCCGAGACCCCACGGAGCATCGACATGCTGGAGTTGTACCACCACGGCTCATCCGCCTGCGCCGCCAAGACGCGGTTCGCTCTCGAGGAGAAGCGCCTCGAATGGCAAGGTCATGTCGTCGACATCTTCCGTGGCGAGCAGTTCAAGCCGGAGTTCCTGGCGCTGAATCCAAAGGCAGTCGTGCCGGTCATGGTGCACGACGGCTTCGTCCTTGCAGAGTCGACGGTGATTTGCGAATACGTAGAAGACGTTTTCGCAGATCACCCTGTCTTTCCGCGCGAAGCGCGGGCTCGGGCACAGGTACGCCTGTGGACAAAGGCGGAAGTACTCCATTTCATGCTGGCGGGAGACGGGCCGGTCGGCCTCGATCGGCGGACTTCGCTCGACGGCCTGCCTGGCGATACTCAGGGTAACCGTGCCTGCTTCGGCATCGAAGCGTGTTACGGCGTAGGGGGGAGATCAGCACCCCTGCGACCGATCAACCAGTCGCCCGTGTCGACCACCAGATAGCGCACGACCCAGTCCTCGTCGTCGAAGTAGACATCTGTAACCTTGCCAATCTCACCATCGCTGGCGCGAACCCGGCTGCCTTTCAGAGCCGTCACTCTTACCGTCATGTTGCATACTCCTGCTTTACGCCGAACGTCCCGGCTTCAACCTGCGTCGTCTTTCGGAGCGAGTCTCCGCAAGCTCGCCACGTCCTGCATAGAGACCCGGCAGAGCCGAGAGTTCCTCTGTTCGCCGCGTCGTGCCGCGGGGCGAGCGAAGCGCGCGCCGGGTGACGATCCAGTTACATTTGGCCGAATATATCTCCCGGGGAGCCGCGTCGACACTAAAAGCCGAGATATCGCTCAACGGCCGGGAACATCTACCCGCTTTATTCATTACTGGTGCAGGCGCCAGGCGTCACCTGATCCGGGGTAGGCGCCGCTGCTCCTACCATGGATACAAGACATTGCGCGCAAAGCTGTGGCAACTGCTCGAGGACCTCAACGACAGCTTCTGGCTGCGGCCCGCCCTGATGGTAGTGAGCGCCGGCGTGCTGGCGACGTCGCTGGTGGGAGCCGAGGGCCAGGGTTTGTTTGCGCCTCATTTCATCACCGCCTGGCTCTATAGCGGCGGCGAGACCGGGGCGCGCACACTGCTCGGCGCTATTGCCGGATCCACGATCGGGGTTGCCGGCACGGTATTTTCGATCACCATCGCCACGCTGACACTTGCCTCCAATCAGCTGGGTCCGCGACTGCTGCGTAACTTCACGCGCGATCGCGGCAATCAGGCAACGCTCGGAATGTATCTGGGCACTTTCGTATATGCCCTTCTCGTGCTGCGCAGCGTGCGCGGTACAGACGAAGGCGCCTTCGTGCCGCACCTGGCTATCACTGGTGCCGTGGTGCTGGCGCTTGCGTGTGTAGCAATGCTGATCTACTTCGTGCATCACATCGCCTCTCGCATCAACGCCGACACTGTCATCGACCTCGTGTACCGGGACCTGCGGGACACACTCCTGGAAATCACGACCTCGACACCCCCTCCTGCCACCGAAAGCGAAATCCTCTGGTCCAATGGTGCACCCGTAGATATGGAGCACAGTGGCTTCCTCCAGCAACTGGACGAAACATTCATCGCTGACTGGGCGGCGGAGCGCGCGGTCAGCGTTAGACTGCACGCGCGAGTGGGGGTCTTCCTGTTCCCGGGCACCCGGATCGCGACGGTCGTTCCACCTCGAGCCGATGCCGCACGCGTCGTGCGATCCGCACTGGCGCTTGGCGCCTACCCGACATCCTCAATGGATATCGAATACAGCGTGACTCAGCTGACGGATATCGCAATCCGTGCGCTATCCCCTGGCATCAATGATCCGAATACGGCGATTCGCGCCGTGGATCGGCTCGGCGCCGCATTGTGCGTGCTGGCCGGGCGCCACCTGCCCTCTGGCATCATCGTCCGCCAGGGCCTGGTCGTTTTCGAACGGGACACCACGACGTACGCCGGGCTCATGGACGCGATGTTTCATACCATTCGCCAGAGTGCCGAGCACTCCCCATCGGTGCTCATTCACCTCCTGGAAGTGCTGGGCAAGGTGGCGGAGTGCGAGCACTGGCTGCCGCGAGTCGTGGAGCTCGACCGCCATGCCGGCCTCATTCTCGCGGACGGCCTTCGCACGATTCAAAACATCGCGGACCGCGAAACCTTGACGGGCCGGCTCGCCGACCTGTCGCGGACGCTCGCCGCGTCGAGAATGATGAGCTGCAGCGCCTCTGCAGACGAATCCGCTCCTGCCGCTCGAGAAACGCGCCAGCTCGATCGTCTCGGCGCCGCATCTGGCACAATCTGAAGGAGATAGGTAATGAAGATACGAACTGCACTGTATGTTTTCCTCCTGGTACTCGTGGCGGTGTTCGTCATGGCGAACTGGGCGCTCCTCGTCCAGCCGGTGGAAATCAGCCTGCTCATCGCCACCGCACGCGTACCCGGCGCAATGCTCGGCGTGGTGCTCGTCGCAACCGTGTTGCTCATCGACTGGGCCGTGCACGCCCTGAATCGCAGGGAATGGGATCGCCAGCGGCGCGTAGCGGATGTCGAGATCGCGCGGCTACGTGCGGAGGCAACGGATATGGGCGCCTCACGCCAGAAGGAAACGCATACTCTCATCGAACGCGAATCTGCGCGGATCCGGGCGCAGCTCGATGAGATCCAGCGTCGCGATGCCGTTGCACGGGTCGCGCCTCTGCCGGCCGATGGGCCGCGGAAGCTCAGCAACAATTGAGCCCTTGGGTTACGGCTTCTTTCCGCGGCGGGCCGGCGGCTCGCGACCCGCAGCGCCCGACCTGCTTCGCTGCTCGGCAGGTTTCTCGCATTCATCGCCGGAAAGATTGATCGCCGAATCGATGAGCGCCACGTGGGAGAACGCCTGCGGGAAGTTGCCGAGCTGCCGGCCAGCCTTGACGTCGTACTCTTCGGCGAGCAGTCCGACATCGTTTCGCAGTTTCAGCAGCCTCTCGAACATCTCGCGTGCTTCGCCATGCCGCCCCGCCAGCGCGAGGTTGTCGACATACCAGAAGCTGCAGGCCAGAAAGGCGCCCTCTCCCGGCGGCAGACCATCGTCGGTTCGCGAGGAGTGATAGCGATGCACCAGGCCGTCGATCATCAAGTGACGGTCAACGGCTTTCAACGTGCCCTGGATGCGCGGATCGTTGGCAGGCAGGAAACCCACCAGCGGCATCAGTAACAGGCTTGCGTCGAGCTCGTCTGAACCGTATGCCTGTACAAAACTTCCTTGCCGGGTGTCGTAGCCCTTCGTGCAGATGTCTGCGTGAATCAGCTTCCGCAAGTCGCGCCAGCGCGCCAACGGACCCTGCGCACCGAAGCACTCGATCGCCTTGATGGCGCGATCCACTGCGACCCACGCCATGACTTTGGAATGGGTGAACTGTTGCCGCCCACCGCGCACTTCCCATATCCCCTCATCGGGCTCGGCCCAGATTTTCTCGACATGCTCGGTCAGCGCTCGCTGAACGGCCCATGCAGGTGCGCTGGGCGCCAGCTTTCCGACGCGCGCGTGGTGCAAGGCATCGGCCACTTCACCGTAAACGTCGAGCTGTACCTGGCCGGCCGCCGCGTTGCCGATGCGCACTGGCCGCGAGCCTGCATATCCCGGCAGCCAGTCGACTTTCCATTCGGGGAGACGTCGCTCCCCCCCCAGCCCGTACATGATCTGCGCCTGCGCGGGCGAACCGGCAAGCGCCCGCACGAGCCAGTCACGCCAGCGCTCAGCCTCCTCGAAATATCCGGCGTCCATCAAGGAGAGCAAGGTGAACGTCGCGTCGCGCAACCAGCAATACCGGTAATCCCAATTGCGTGTGCCGCCCAGGCTTTCCGGAAGCGACGTGGTGGGAGCCGCGACGATGCCACCGGTGGGATGATAGATGAGCGCCTTCAGGGTAATGAGCGAACGAACGGTTGCCTCGCGCCAGGGCCCTTCGAGCTGGCAACGACCGGACCAATCGGTCCAATACTTCTGTGTCTCGCGAAGAGCCTGTTCCGGATCGATCGGCGCAGGCATGGGCAGGTGTGATGCGCAATGAGTGAGCACGAAAGCCACGGATTCGCCTGCGGCAACCTCGAACTCCCCCACCGAACGCGCATCGACGCCGCGGATGGGCACGGGCGTGCGTAGTGTGAGCATGTCCGGCCCCGCGACGGCCCGAAGCTCGGTAGCACCGTCACGGTTTTGAGTGACCCACGGCATGATCGAGCCGTACTCGAAGCGAACGACGAGCTCCGTCTGCATCGACACCCGGCCTTCGATGCCCCTGACGATGCGCACGACGTCCGAGTGCTTGCCGCGCGGAGGCATGAAGTCGATCAGCACTACCTTCCCGGTTGAGGTTTCGAACTGGGTCTGCAGCACCAGCGTGTCGCCTGCATAGCGCCGGGTTGTGCGGGCTTCCGGTTCCCGGGGCGCCACAACCCAACGCCCGTTGCTGGAATCGCCCAGCAGCGCAGCGAAGCAGGCGGCGGAGTCGAATCGGGGCCAGCACAGCCAGTCGATCGAGCCTGCCCGGCTGACCAGCGCCGCGGTCTCGCCGTCCCCGATGAGGGCATAATCTTCGATGCGCGCCGGCATGTGAGCTAACCCGCTGCCGGGCGTTTCATGAGAGGTTTTGACGTCGACCATGC
>JBDTUL010000373.1:0-6474 GCA_040007735.1 Gammaproteobacteria bacterium
AGAACAGCACGATGCCCAGCTTCGGGAAGCGCGTGTAGACGTTGCGCTCCATCCAGTCATCCGGAGTGCCGCGGCCGTAGTTCTCGGTGATCTCCGGGTCTTTCGCGCCGGCGATATAGAGCTCGTAGCCCTCGAGCACCACTTTCTTGAGACCGAAGACGACGGGGCTATGCGGATCGCCTACCTGGTCGGCGTAGGCATGGTGGCGGCGGTGAACCGCGACCCATTCCTTGGTGTTGGTTCCTGAGCAGAACCAAAGCCAGAAGCGAAAGAAGTGACGAACAATCGGATGGAGCTCCAGGCTGCCGTGCGACTGATCCCGATGCAGATAGAGGGTGATTCCAAACAGCATCACCTGGATCAGCGCATATGTGACCAGCGCGTACCCCCACCAGGGCAGATTGGTCAGGCCGTAAAGGAGCCGAGGATCGAACATCGTGTGTGTCTCCAGGGACAGGCCCGGCCATCCGGGCCGCGCGACTTTACCTGAAATTTGGCGCGGTTATGCGAACCGGTGAACGGAATGCGGCACCACACCATTGCCTGATTGGCGTCGAGCGCTCACGGCACATCCAGCACGATTTTGCCGATGTGCTCACCCGAATCCATGAGCGCGTGGGCCTCGGCGGCGGCCGCCAGCGGAAAGCGCGCCTGGATCGGGGGCAGCAGTTTGTGGGTCGCGAACAGTGGCCAGATTCGGGTGCGGAGGGCCTCGGCCAGCCGGCCTTTGTGGGCCACGGTCTGGGGTCGCAAAGTGGACCCGACGATCTTCAGCCGCTTCACCAGGACGGACCGGAGGTCGACGTTCGCATGGGTGCCACCCTGGATGGCGATCAACGCGATTCGCCCATCGACCGCCGCGGCCGCTATGTTCCGGGGCATGTAGTCGCCGCCAACCATGTCCAGGATGACGTCCGCGCCCCGCTGATTCGTGGCCTCGAGCACAGCCCGCACGAAATCCTCTTCGCGGTAGTTGACGGCACGTTCGGCACCCAGCTCCACGCACACCGCACATTTGCGCGCACTACCGGCTGTGACGATGACCCGGGCACCAAGCGCCTTTGCAAGCAGAATGGCCGTGGTACCGATGCCGCTGCCGCCGCCATGGATCAGCAACGTCTCGCCGGCCTTGAGTTCGGCCCGCTCGAAGACGTTGTAGTAGACGGTGAAGAACGTTTCGGGGAGCGCGCCCGCCTCTTCAACCGACAGCGAGCCCGGCACGGGCAGGCACTGCACCAGCGGAGCCGCGACGTACTCGGCGTACCCTCCTCCGGCAACTAGTGCGCAAACCTTTTCTCCGACGCGGGCCGGATCCACATCAGCCGCGGCCTGCACGATCTCGCCCCCGACCTCGAGCCCCGGAATATCCGTGGTGCCCTTGGGGGGCGGGTAAAAGCCCAGCCGCTGCGACACGTCCGGCCGATTGACGCCTGCTGCCACGACGCGGATGAGCACTTCGCCCGGCCCGAGCGCGGGCACGGGCCGAGTGGTGAGCTTCAACACGTCCGGGGGACCTGGCCGCGTGATCTCGACCGCTTTCATTTGTGAGGGCACTGCAGGCATCGCTGTCTCGGCCATGGGATCAGGTCAGGCCCAGCAGTTTGATCGCGTTCTCTTTCATGATGAGCGGTCGCACTTCAGGCTTGATGGGCAGCGTGTCGAAATCCGCCATCCAGCGATCGGGTGTGATCACGGGATAGTCGGAGCCGAACAGCACCCGGTGTTTCAGCAGTGTGTTCGCATACTGCACCAGGTTCGCAGGGAAATATTTGGGGGACCATCCCGACAAATCAATGTAGACGTTCGGTTTATGGGTCGCGACTGCCAGCGCTTCGTCCTGCCACGGAAAAGAAGGGTGCGCGAGGATGATCGGCATGTCCGGAAAATCCACCGCTACATCGTCGAGGTACATCGGATTGGAATATTTGAGCCGGATGCCCATGCCGCCGCGGGCGCCGGCGCCCACACCGGTCTGCCCTGTGTGAAACAGCGCGGGGAGCTTCGCTTCGGCAATGGCTTCGTACAGCACGTAGGCCTTGCGGTCGTTCGGGTAGAAACCCTGTGACGAGGGATGAAACTTGAAGCCGCGCACGCCGTAGTCGGTGATCAGTCGACGCGCTTCGCGCGCGCCCATCTTGCCTTTGGCCGGGTCGATGCTCGCGAATGGAATGAGCACATCGTTGTGCTGGGCCGCCATTTCCGCCACTTCTTCGTTCGCTACGCGCCAGTGGCCAAGCTCGGCTTCCGAATCCACGGTGAAGATCACCGCTGCGAGGTTGCGCTCGCGGTAGTACTGCGCCACTTCCGGAATCGTGGGCGGAGTGCCCGACTTGAAGTACTTCGACATCGCCTCGTCGAGGATGATCGAGCACGGGTCGCGCTGCTGCCGCTGCGAAATCGTAGCGTGCGTATGGACGTCGATCGCCTTGAGCTCGGACAGCTTCAGGGCGGGCTGGTATTTGGACATTGGCAATCAACCTTTAATAACGTTTTGACTTCAGCCGCCCCGATTCGAGGGCGTCGCAAGTTCGAGGCCGCGCAGGCGCCTCTTAGCCCCCCGGCGATTGAGGGCTCTTATTCTGAACACCGCTCAAAGCATATCCACCAGGGCACGCCACGAAAACTCCTCATCCTGCCGATAACTCACGCCGGCAGCCTCCATCGCATCGCTGAATTTATCCTGTCGAACCGCCGTAGCGGCCGCCATCGTCGGCTCGATGCCCACATCCTCGAGCGTTCGCGCCACCTCGCGCATCTCGGCAGCACGCCGCCTTCCATGCTCTGCCACGCGGCTGATCAGGTAGTCCGGCAACTGCCGGTCCCACCCGATGCCGGGAAACGTCTGGTTGAGCGAGGCGAGCACCTGATCTTCAGCCCCGAAGTGCCGCGCGGCCAGCATGGATTCAACGGCCAGCGCCTCGATGCCCTTGATGACTACGCTGCGACACATCTTCACCGCCGAGGCGATGCCGATCTGCGTCGAGATCGCTTTCGTGTTCATGCCGAGCCGCAGCAACGCCGGTGCCACTGCAGCCGCACGCGCGCCACCCAGCAGCATGGGCACCTTCAACCGTTGCGGAGGAAGCGGCGCCATGACGGCGGCTTCGATGTAGTCCGCTCCCGAGCCTTCAACCGTGTGGCAGCTCGATTTCTTCTTCGCGGGCGACACAGAGTTGATGTCGAGAAAGATCTGGCCGCGATGCAGGCTCCTGGCCGCAAGTGTCGCGACGTCGCCTGATGATGAGGCCGTGACGGCGGAAATAACCAGATCCGCATCCACCAATGCGCCACCGAGCGATTCTGTTGCGCGCACGTGCGCGCGCTCCGCTTTGGCGCGCATCACTGCGCCGGCCTGCGGCTCGTTCAACAAAATGTCGAAGGTGGCCACTTCGCAGCCGGCGACGACCAGATCCGCGGCCAGAATCGAGCCCGCTTCTCCAAAGCCTATGACCGCGATCCGCCGCAATTCGCGGGGCTCACCCGCGCCCTTTCCGGACGTATTCACTGGCGACCTCCTTAGCTCGCAGAACTCCCCACAGCGCCGAGTCCGCTCAGCCCTTTCCCTTCTGTGCGCCGATCACGCGTTCGACCCACGCACGCATCGCCGCGTTGACGGCTTCGGGCCGCTCGAGCGTCGACATGTGCCCGCAGACGGGAATATCCACGAACGTGCTCTGCGCAATGGCATTCGCGATGTCGAGATGGCGCTGCACGGGCGCCCACGAATCGTCGTGCCCGCACAGCACGAGCGTGGGGCATTGGATCTGAGAGAGCAACGGTTCGCCATCGGGCCGGTTCAGCAGCGCATGGATCTGCGCGGCATAGAGGTCGGGTGATTTCGACCCGATCATGTCGAGAATTGCATCGATCAGCGCAACGTCGGCCAACCGCGACGCGTGCACCATGTTCTGCACCCACAGGCGCGCCATCACGCGCATGCCTTCCGCACGTGCGGTTTGCAACAGCATGTAGCGGCCGGCGGCTTCTTTTTCACCCGGCTCTCCGGCGTCCAGCGAGTGGTAGCCGGTATCCATCAGCGCCATTCCCACCACTCGCTCGGGTGCCGCGCGGAACACTTCCAGCGCGATGCGCCCGCCCATCGAGTGCCCGGCAATGGCGAAACGACGCGGAGCGTCGGCCAGGATGCTGTGCGCCATGGCCGGTAATGAGTCGAGCATGCCGTGGTCGGCGATGCGAATCTGGGCCAGGTCTTCCAGCGCCGCGCGCTGGCTCGGCCACACCGAGGCGTCACAAAGAAGACCGGGGACAAGGATCAGCGTCAGATCGCGCGCATGTGTTTCAGGCATCGCGCGATGTTCGGGGGTGGCGTTGCGGCAGTCAACAATAGTGGGGATTTTACAGTGCGCCTGACCGCCATTTGCGAGCTCCTGTTCCCCAGCCGCCCGGGCGGCTGAGAGCGAAAATCTAGCCTATCGGCAGCCCAACGTAATTTTCCGCAAACGTCATGGCCGCCGCCGGCGAGGACGTCAGGTAGTCCAGCTCCGCAAGCTGGCGGCGCCGATCAAACTCGCTGTCCTCGTTCGAGCGATGCATCAACGTGGTCACCCACCACGAGAAGCGCTGAATCTTCCAGATCCGCCGCAGGCACACCTCCGAATAGGCGCTGAGCTTTGCCATTCGCGCGCCGCCGCCGCGCTCGCGGTAGTAGTCGGCAAACGCCTGCGAGAGAACGTAAACATCGGCCAAAGCCGAATTCATTCCCTTGGCGCCCGTCGGCGGCACGATGTGAGCCGCATCGCCAGCCAGGAACAGCCTGCCGTGCTGCATGGGTTCGGCAACGAAACTGCGCATCGGCGTAACGCTTTTCTGAAGGACGGGTCCCCGCGGCAACACGAATCCATCGCGCGTCGCAAGCCGCGTGGACAGCTCTTCCCACACGCGCTCATCCGGCCAGTTCTCGAGCGGCTCGTCCGGCGCGCACTGGAGATAAAGGCGACTGATCGTGGGCGAACGCATGCTGAGCAGCGCGAAGCCGTTTTCGTGATTGGCGTAGATGAGCTCTTCGGACGCCGGTGGCACGTCCGCAAGAATGCCGAGCCACGCAAACGGATAGACGCGCTCGAACACTTTGAGGACGCTGTCCGGAATGCTCGGCCGGCAGATGCCGTGGAAGCCGTCGCACCCGGCAATAAAGTCGCACTGAAGCTGCGTTTCCTGCCCGCTTCCGGGTTCGCGGAAGTGAACCTCTGGCGTGCCGGATGCCACGCCGTGCAAGCTCACGTCGCTCACTTCGAAATGCAGTGGCCTTCCGGTCGTGACGCGGGCCGCGACCAGATCCTTGACGACTTCCTGTTGGCCATACACCGTGACGCCCTTCCCGGTGAGTGCGCCAAGATCGATTCGATGGCGACGCCCGCCGAATATGAGCTCCACACCGGTGTGCTTCAGGCCTTCACGCGCCAGGCGGTCGCCAGCGCCGGCCTCGGTGAGAATCTCCACGCTCTGGTGCTCCAGCACGCCCGCGCGAACACGGGTCTCGATGTAGTCGCGGCTTTTCACTTCGAGCACCACAGAGTCGATGCCGCGCAAATGCAGCAGCTGGGACAGCAACAGCCCCGCCGGGCCGGCGCCAATGATGGCTACCTGGGTTTTCATGCCCACAGCATCGAGCCGCGGGCCGGTGCAGACCATGCACCAACTTGATTACTTCTTGGACTAAATTGGCCCGGTCCCGGAGCCGCGCGGCTGCATCGGCAAGCGTGACAGCCGGTTCCGGTCGTCACGTGCCGACGCATCGGTCGCCAGAGCCCTCATCGCCGGGCGGCTCGATGCCAGCAGTGGCCCCTCTTAGTTAGCCGCCCGGCGATTGAGGGCCCTTATCCCGCTCATCCATAATCGGCTCCATGGTCAAGTCTGCCTCGGTCCCCCGATTCTTCCTGTACGGCGAGCCTCCCCGCGACGCAGACGAGCGCTTCGTCCATATCGAATCCATCGCCGACCGTAGCCGCCCCAGCGACTGGAAGATTCGCCCCCACACTCACCGCGACCTGCACCAACTGCTGGTGATACTGGGCGGCGGTGGCGAGATGCGCGCCGAAAGCGCGGCGCACGCTTTCTCAGCGCCGGCGCTGCTCATCGTGCCAGCCGGCGTCGTGCACGCCTTCGTGTTCAAGAACGACACGCGCGGCTACGTGGTCACGCTCGCCGAAACCGCCCTCGCCGACCTCGCTCTTCGCGAGCCCGCATTCCGCACGTTGTTCGACGGCGCGCTGCCCGTGGATCTCACGCACAGCGCGCTCGAAGCGCATGAACTCGAGGAAGCGGTAGTCAGACTACAGCGAGAATTTCAATGGGTAGCGCCTGCACATACCAGCGCAACGGAAGCGCGGTTGGTCACGTAGACCTTGGAGTTGTCGGGGGCAATCGCCACACAGGTGGGCTCCTTTTGCACCGGCACCTCGGGCCCCTTCACGAGGCGGTCGCCTTCGACGTTGACGAGCGTGATCGTGCCCG
>JBDTUL010000374.1:0-6463 GCA_040007735.1 Gammaproteobacteria bacterium
CGAAATTGAAAACGCTCTCGCCGATCGAGCGCGCTGCCTTGAAACCGTGTTCACTTTCTCAACGAGAGCATCATGACCTGTCGATTCCTGTTCCACTCGCTCGCCGCAGCTGCACTCACTGTCGTGATCGCCCTTCCCGCCGGCGCGCAGAGCGTGGTCGGCAAGGGTAAGACCGGCCCTGTGCCGAACCCGGTCGTGCTCGACACGACGGGGCTGTTCCAGGAAAAGTTCGCCAGTGTCGGCGACGACATGTTCATTGGCGGCCAGCCCACCGAGAAGGCGCTGCGCGAGCTCAAGGCCAAGGGCGTGACGACGATCGTGAATCTGCGGATGCCGGAGGAGATGGCGCAGATCGGATTCGACGAAGCGGCGCTCGCCAAGGAGCTCGGGATGAAGTACGTCCACATCCCGATGCGCGGCACTCCCGAGAATCCGTACGGGCCGAAGCAGCTCGACACCTTCGCGGCGACGATGGCGGCGGCGGATGGCAAGGTGCTGCTGCACTGCACCGTCGCGTGGCGGGCGAGTCATCTCTGGGCGGCGTATCTGATTCGTGACCGGAACACGCCGGTGGCGACCGCCCTGTCGCAGACGCGCCAGATCAACCTGAGGGACGACAGGCCGTTTGGCAACCAGCAGCCGCTCGAGGGATTTCTCGGCCGCGCGGTCCCGGAGATGGAGCATCCGAAACCATAAGGAAGTCTCCGCATCTCGACGCCGCGGCCATCACACGACCACGTCTTGCAGCGGGCTCGGGATCCGCGGCGGCTCGAAGAAGACCCGATCGGCCAGGCAGCTCCTCTTCTCTGGAAGATGGCCATCGCGGTGCGGCGCCGAGGCCGCCTCAGCGAATCGAAACCACGACACGATAGACCCGACAAATGGGCTGGACTCGTCGTCGAGCCGGCGATTCAACAGCGCAGAAAGAGGCTCTATAGCGCAGTGCTCTTATTGTGGGACACCGGCTCGCGGTGGTGGCAGCAGCGGCGAGAGTAAACGATTCACATGTCGTGGGGCTTCTGGCCTGACTCCGATGTGCTTCCGGCTGGACATTCGATATGAGCAAAGGTCATACCCCGATTACGCTCTGCCATGAGATCGATGTGCTACCCGACGTATGCCGGCTGCGTTTCTCCACCGAGCCTGTCGCCAACTCCGATATCGTCGGCGACAGCACTCGCGGGGAAATGATAGTCATTCACCACAATGCCGACGGCCAGATTGTATCGATCGAGCTCGTGGGAGACGGCAGGGCCTGTCAGGAATCGGTTCACTGAGAGCATCGGGCGGCCCGCCGGCGCCGCGACCGGGTAGGCCGTTCGGCGACCCAGTTGAGCGGCTGTCCGCAGCCGCTGCGAGTTCGTTGGATCCCAGCAGGGAAATCAGCTGTATAGCCTTCGGCGGGTGCGTTGATCGGCAGCGGTTCTCCCGGCAGATTCTTACGGAGCGTTCCGTGTCCGACGACAGGAAACATCAGGGGGGGCCGTGGTTAACGAAAGAGGCCTGATCGGCCGCCGGCGTTATCTGGTCCCCCCTCCGACAGACGTTGCAAGCGTTACTTCGAGGTGATGGTGGGGTTCACCCAGCCGTTCTTCATCACGCCATGCGACGGACGGAAGCTGAGATAGTCCACATGATCGGGAATATCGGCCCAGCCATGGATAACTCCCGGCGGAACGATCAGCACGTCGCCGACCTTCAACTCGATTTTGCGTGAGCCAACCGCCAGGCCGCCGCAGCCTGGACCGTTCGGTCCGCCGTCGGGGTTGGCCGTGCCCTTCCGGCCATTGACGACATGGCCATCGATGAACGCCGTGCCGGCGCCGGAGACGATGTAATAGCCTTCGGTCTGGTTGTCATGCGTAATGGCGCCCGGAATGGCATCCGCCGGCGGAGTTGCGACTCGTTCCCCACACGGGGTCGGTTGGGCCGCTGCCTGGGCACCGGCAGCCGCCGCGGCAGGCGCGGGCGGCGGGTTCCGAGTGGAGGAGCGATGAATGATGCCCAGCTCCATGCTCCAGCCGTCGCCGATATCGACCACCTTGGCATTCTCGTCACGGGTCCGCTGCGATTGTTCCGTGGCGCTGATCTTGTCGATCTCGGCCTTGGTGATGAGGGTCGCGGTCGTCGGGTTTCCCGGCCGGGGTTGGGCGTAGACCGCGAGAGGAATCAGAACCGCCGCCGCGAGCAAGACTTTCAGTGCAGTGTTTTTCATCGTGTTCCTCCTGGACAGATTGTCGACCCTCAGGCGCTGTCAGCCAGCTTCACAAGTCGGCGTCCTGCGGACATTCGGATCCGCGAGATGGGAGCCTATTGCATCGCCGCCGCTTGATCAAGCCCGGGCTTGGGAAGGAGAACTGCGACCGGGTGACGCGGATCCACGCCGTCGCCGTGGCGCTCCCGCCCGCAGGGCAGCGCCGTCGGCCGGGATCAACCGACCACTCGATGTCGGTATGGTGTTACATCTTCGCGGCGGCGATGGCGTCCGCCGACGGCAAGGTGCTTCTGCACTGCACAGTCGCGTGGCGGCGAGTCACCTGTGCGCAGGGTATCTGATTCCGGCGACGACCCTGCAAACCGAGATGCGCGACCACCTGCTCGATTTGTGGCGGCGCTGGGATGATGCGGCGGGCAAGCGGATTGCGGCGGTCAACTTCTTCCGCGCTGCGCCGTCGGCGCAGCGACAGGCGGAAATTCGCGCGCTCAAGAACGAGGTAGGCGAGTGCACGGACGCCGGTCAGGCGTTGCCGGAGAACTGGATGCGGGGCCAGTTCAACATGACGTGCGCGAAAGGCATCGTCGGCCTGTTCTTCACGCTGACGACGCCGCGAGTCTGCGTGTTGACAGATCATCGGCTCCAACGACGTATCGTAAACTGACCATCGAACGAAGCCGTGAGGTGTCCCTCCGGCGTGGCGCTGCCTGTATCACTCTTCAAAGTAATCTGAGTCCAACTTCGGGATCTTAACCGCTCGTAGGCTTACGCCGACTTCGTGATCGGTCATGAGCGTCGCCAGTCTCTCCCCGTCGACTAGAACAATGCGCTCGACAGATCTGGCAAATTCGATGGCTTGTTGAGTGAACGTCGATGTTGTGATGAACACGCCCTTGTTGGCTCGTTGACCCGCGAGCGCACCATAGAAGGCCTGGACCTCCGGCCGTCCGACAGAGCCCTGCCATCGCTTGGCCTGGACGTAAACCTTCTCCAATCCGAGACGATCCAGCGAGATCACACCATCGATGCCAGCGTCACCCACTCCGCCCACCTGCAGCAGATCTCCTCGGCTCGCACCGTACCCCATTCGGTGGAGCAGGTCGAGGACGATGGTCTCGAAGTGCTGAGGAGTCACTTGAGCCAGGGTCTCGATCAACTCGGCTGCCACGGTCTTGCGCAATTCTGCTAACGCCGCTTCCAGGCGATCGTCCGGGCTCGCAGTAACCTGTTCCGGAACCACCGACCCCGCCGGAGGTGTTGCGGGTTGAACAATGCCGGGGCCCAGACGGACATCGTTGTTGTCAGTCGCAAGCCGTTCGATGAGTCCTTCTTCGAGCGGCGCGGGATTCTCTTGCGCGACAACCCGGCCAGCATCAGTCAGACGCCAGAAACCACGCCTGAGGCTGGTAGATAGACCCGCTCTTTTCAGGCGGTCATGGGCCCAGCCCGCTCGGTTCTTGTAGACAGTCTGAATGCCGCTGGGCAAGAGCTCCGCGCGGTCTGAATCAGTCAGGCCCAGGGCTACGGCCGCTGCGTCATGCACGTCGCGTGCGATGGCTCCGTCGGGGTGTGCCACTAGATATCGTAGGATTGGCTCAATGAATCTGTCATACGTGGGTACTGGCATGGTGAGTTGGCCGTACTTGTGTGATGCGGCCCAGCATCGGCCGAGGCGGTCATTCTAGCCCAGCGCGGTATCCACACCTCGGTGATCCGGCGGTACTCGGGTGGCGCTGCAGGTGACGGTCGATGGCAGTCCGGCGCAGGCGCTCGGCGTGATGAGTCAGGGAGGGCTTCATTCACTCGCCATCAGTCTGTTCCTGCCTCGCGCCCCGTTGGCCGGGAGCCTCTTCAGGTTTATCGCCATCGACCCCGATGCCGGGCAGGATGCATCGTTTGTAGCCGCGTCTTGCGGTGGATCAGTGCCTGACCGCTTTCCGGGACTCGTCGCACTGTTTCGCTCCGGAAACACCACGAGAATCGCTCGGAGGTCCATGGCTGCCGTGGCGAAATCGTTCAGCCGCCACATCGAGCCGCCGCCGGAATAGGCCACATCTTGCTTTTCAGGAGATCTGATAGCCGTCGATAGACAAGTCGAAAGTAGTCCCGCGAAGGCAGACTGCTTCATCCCGGACTGTCCGTATCTACTGCCGGTGCGTCTCCTGGAGAAGGTAGGTACCGTGGCGGCGTGGATCAAGGCGATCTGGCTGTGTGGCCGTGGATAAACCTGTACCCTTCCGCACATCTGGCCTCGACGCCGGACTGTCACACTCGAGCACTGCCGACGTCTCGACGCCATGCAGAGGGCGGACACACCGGGACGGATGCCGACAGCGCCATGAATAACCACCGTCGTGTTCACGCACTTGCCCGCCTGTTCAACGAAGGCGTGATGGGCTTCCTGGCTCTCGTCGCCTTGGCTACCGCGCTCGGACCGCTCGTTTTCGACGTGAGTCCGACCATCGAGCGTGTCTTGACCGTCGTCGAATGGCTCGTGGTCACGGCATTCGCAACCGAGCTCGTCGTCGAGTGGGTTGTTGCACCCGTGCGGCGGGTGTGGCTCCGGAGCCCCTGGCGGATCGTCGATCCGCTCACCATTCTCGGACCGGTCGCGGCCTTGCTGCCCCAGGTGTCGGACCTCGTCCGGGGCTCGCTGCTGTTGAGGATTCTACGAGTCGGACGAGCCGTCGCCTTCGCCACTCGCGCCGGTTCGGTCGCGGTGCGACAGCCGCATGCCACGTTCGACGCCACTGCCGCCACCATCCCCGTGGTCAGCATGATTTGTGAGGAGGGCGATCAAAGACCCTGCGGCTGTGACTGGGAGGGATTCCTGGCGTGGACCCGCGAGCCGGGCGCATCGTGGTATCACGCCTCCAACCTCGACCGGGAGCACTTTCGCGAACTCGCCCACGCCGCCGGTGTGTCGGATGAGGAGCTCGACGGCGCGCTGCGTGAGGACGCCCACGCCAAGCTCCGTGAAGGCGCACACCACGCAACGTTGATCCTGCAGATACCGTCGATTGCCGAAGTCGGCATTCCTGTGGTCCATCGTGACCGGCTGGTGGCGATCATCACCGATTGTGGGCTCTTCACGGCGACGACCGGGACGTTCGAGCTCCAGAACGGGGTGGAGTTGTCGCCGCGCGCGGCACTTCCCAGTGTCGCCTTTCCAGCCAGGATCGTGTGCGCCCTCCTGGCCCTTGCGCGCAAGCGCAATACTGCGGTCGCTCAGCGATTCGACGATGAGGTTCGGCGCCTGGAGGCCCTGGAAGGAGGACGCGTCTTCCTCAGCGAGACGTTCCGCCTCCGGCGCGAGATTTCAACAACCACGTTGGATCTATGGCATCTGAAGGCAATCGTTCGCGCGTTGGCCGACGGCAAGACGAAGCTTCGCGGGGTGGATCTCAAGAACGACAAATACCTGGATGATCTGATGGCGGAGACCGATTCGCTATACGAGACCGTCGACAGGAACAAGGAGGAGCTCAAAACGCTGATCGAGCTGCACATCAATTTCAAGTCGTTCGAGATGAACAGCTTCCTCAAGCTCCTTGCCGTCGTCAGCTTCCTTGGACTGATCCCGTCGGTCGCCGGCGGCCTGCTTGGCATGAATGTCGCCGGTAACCCGTGGCCGGTCTCGCTGGGGCAGGTCACATTCGGCGTCGCGATGGGAATGGCAACTGCGCTGTACGTGTTTGCGGTGAAGGGCTGGCTGAAATGAAACGGCTCGCACGAATCGTTGCAGGAGACACCGAATGAGCCTGGGCCATGCAAGCCCGAGGCTGATCGCCAGGAGTCAGCAGTCATGACAGACGAGACACTGGTCGGAAGGCTGGGGCATCGCTTTACGGAGGCGTTGGTCGGCGCGACACACCTCCACTCGGCACAACGGAGGAAAGGGAGCGACATCCCCGACATTTTTCATTTGCTCGGGGTTGCGTCCATCGCCCTGGAATTTGGCGCCACCGAGGATGAAGCGATCGCTGCTCTGCGCCACGATGTGATCGAGGACATCCCGTCCGACCTTGGCGCCAGCTGGGCGAGGAAATGGATCCGCTTCTCCTTTGGCGCCGCGGTGTTGGAGATCGTCGAAACGTGTACCGATGCGGAAGTTCAGCCGAAGCCGCCATGGCTGGCGCGCAAGATCAAATACATCGACGACCTGGCGACGGCATCGCAATCGGCCATCTTGGTCTCGGCGTCGGACAAGCTGCACAAACGCACGGGCGATTCTCACGGACTTCCGCG
>JBDTUL010000375.1:0-6458 GCA_040007735.1 Gammaproteobacteria bacterium
TGCTCCAGCGCGAAGTGGTGGAGCGCATCGTGGCCTCGCCGGGCAGCGGCGATTACGGTCGCCTCACCATAATGCTGGCCCCCTGGGTCACGGCCGAAACGCTCTTCGATGTCGGCCCCGGCGCATTCCGGCCGCCGCCCAAAGTGTGGTCCTCCGTGGCGCGCCTCACCGTACGCCGCGAACCGGCCTTCCCGGTCAGCCCGCACTTCGCCGCAGTGGTTTCTTCGGCGTTCTCCCATCGACGCAAGACGCTGAGAAACGCGCTCAAGGGTGTGGTGGCGCCCGAGCAGATCGAAGCCTGCAACGTCGACCCGAACGCGCGTCCGGAGACTCTGGCCCCAGAGGCATTCAACCGCCTCGCGCAGACGATCAGCACGCCGCTTGCCGTATAGAGCGCCGTAGCCGGACCGCCGCAACGGGCCTTTTGCTCGCGCCAGCGGCCAGGAGCCTATCCGAGTAATAGGCGTCTTAGCGGCCGCAGTAGACGGCTATTGCTCGGACAGGCTCCTAGAGTAGGCTGCGTCCAGCACAGCTAGGGGGCGCAGCATGTCGGCTTATCGTCGCATTCTTCTCGTGGTCGATCTCAACGAGCTCAGCGGTGCCGTCGGGCGTCGCGCGAAGGAACTGGCGACTTATTCCGGGGCGGAGGTCGAGCTACTGCACGTGGTCGAGTTCGTGCCCGTGGAGCCGATGGGCGAAACGCTCATGCCTTCCGTGCAGATCGAGCAAGAGCTCCTGCACCGTGCTGGGATCGCCTGCGCGCACTGGCCACGGAGCTTGGGTTCGGCGCCTCGCGCTGTCACGTTGAAGCCGGCAATGTGAAATCGGAGATCGTGCGTATCGCCCGGGAGCGGCATGCCGACCTCATCGTGCTCGGCAGCCGTGAGCGGCACGGCCTTTCCATCCTGGTGAATCTCACCGAAGACACCGTGCTCCATGCCGCCCCGTGCGACGTGCTGGCCGTCCGCGTCGGGCCCACACACAAGTAGCCGATACGCTTGCCGCGACGGGCCGTCCGTTGGGTAGAATCCAGCGACTGTGGAAACCCTGACCCATACCGGCGAAGCCGACCCCGGCGCGAACTTCAAGATTCGCGTCGACGTAGAAACCAGCTACCTGGAGGAACAGTCCGACCCCAGGGAGCGAAAGTACGTGTTCTCGTACACCATCACCCTGCGCAACGAAGGCAGCGTTCCGGCGAAGCTCCTCACCCGTCACTGGATCATCACGGATGCCAACGGCAAGGTGAAGGAAGTGCGCGGCGACGGTGTCGTCGGCGAGCAGCCGCACCTGAAGCCCGGCCAGGGTTTTCGCTATTCGAGCGGCGCCATGATCGAGACGCCCGTCGGCGCCATGCAGGGGAGCTATCAGATGGTGACGGACGATGGGGAGAAGTTCGATGCGCCCATCGCCCCGTTCCGGCTGGCCATGCCGGGCATCCTGCAGTGATCGTCCTGCCTTGAGCTGACAGCTCGTGACGCGCTTCGCCATCGGGGACATTCAGGGGTGTCATGACGAATTGCGCGCGCTCGTCGAGCGCATCGGATTCAAGTCCGACCGCGACCAGCTCTGGTTCACCGGCGATCTCGTCAACCGCGGCCCGAAGTCTCTCGAAACGCTGCGTTACGTGCGCTCGCTCGGGCACAACGCGGTGGTGGTGCTCGGGAACCACGATCTGCATCTGCTCGCGCTGGCTTTGGGCCCGAAGCGCAAATCCAAATCCGGCGACACGCTCGACCCTATCCTCGCCGCGCGCGATCGCGACGCGTTGCTCGAATGGCTGCTCGCGTTACCGCTGGCGCATTTCGACGCGGGCTACAGCGACCTGCTCGTGCATGCAGGAGTGATCCCGCAGTGGAACGCCGGCAAGACCGTGGAGCTGGCGCGTGAGATCGAAGCCGCGCTCTCGAGCGATGCACACAAACTTTTCGAGAACATGTACGGGGACCAGCCGGACCGCTGGAGCGAAACGCTCGGCACCACCGAGCGACTGAGATATTCCATCAACGTGCTCACGCGCATGCGCATCTGCACGCGCGAAGGCCGCGTGGATCTCAAGATGAAAGGGCCAGCTCGAGACGTGCGGTTGCCGTGGCGGCCCTGGTTCGAGCATGAGAACCGGGAAACGCGCGATGTGCGCGTGATCTTCGGACACTGGTCCGCGCTGGGGCTGGTGCGATCCCACGGCGTGGTGGGGCTGGATACCGGCTGCGTGTGGGGCGGCGCGCTCACGGCGCTCGATCTGGATTCGCCGCAAGCCGAACCCGTGAGCACGCCTTGTCGCGGTTATAAAGCGCTCGAGGAGTGAGGCGGGCAGTCGCCGTTCAACGCAACCCGCTGTTCTTCAGGACGCCGGCGCAGGCGACGATTCCCATTTGACAGTGATGGCTTGCGTCTTCGGCGTATAGACACCAGGCACCAGCTCGAGATCGATGGCCTTGGCCCCATCGCGCGTCACCGGCATGAGCAGCCGCTGATCCGCCTGCACTTCGATGAGACTCAACTGTCCCGGCATCACGCGGAACGCGATTCGCACGGGCCATTTTCCATCCGGCTGCGGCTTGAGAACGACACTGCCACCGCTGCTGGGCGCGGACTGCAAATCGACGACGAGAGTGTTGCGCTTCCAGTACTGAGGGTAGGCGGCAGCCGACCCATCCAGAGTGGTTTCGGTGAGCTCATTGACAGGTGTGGGCGCCACTACGGGCTTGGGGCTCCACGGCATGCGCGGCATGTGACCGCACCCTGAGAGCGCCACCGCACTCAGGCCCAGCACCAGCACAGCGGCCACTCGCGCAGCCTGAAAAACCGGGGTCTTCATTGCACGAGGTCTCCTCCGGACGCATTAATGCGTACCATACGCGAATCGCGTCGAGGACACACCGTATGGCTCCGCTACAGGCCTTCAACTTCCGCCGCTGGATCGATGAAAATCGGCACGTGCTGAAGCCGCCCGTGGGCAACAAGCGTGTGTTTCGCGACAGCGAGTTCATCATCATGGTGGTCGGCGGCCCCAACTCCCGCAAGGACTTCCACGTCGACCCCGCCGAAGAGTTTTTCTACCAGCTCGAGGGAAACATCGTTCTCCAGACCATCCAGGATGGCCGGGCGGTCGAGGTGCCGATTCGCGAAGGCGAAATCCTGCTGCTGCCACCGCGGGTGCCGCATTCGCCCCAGCGGCCCGCCAATTCCATTGGCCTGGTCATCGAGCGGGAACGCCGGGCGGGCGAGCTGGACGGCTTTCAATGGTACTGCGAGAACTGCAGCCATCTCCTCTATGAGGAATTCTTACCGGTGACGGATATCGAGAAGCAGCTGCCGCAGGTGTTCGAACATTTTTTCACCAGCCCGGAGCATCGCACCTGCAAACGCTGCGGCGCTGTGATGGAACGGCCGGGGTGATGTGAGCGCATTCCTATCCCGATGAACTTCGAAGCCACGCTCGACTACGCGCACCACGCCGACCAGACGGACCCGCTGCGCTCCTTCCGTTCCCGCTTTGCCATGCCGCGCGCTGGGCACGGCGCGGAGCTGCTCTATTTCGGCGGACACTCACTGGGCCTGCCGCCGCTAGCCGCGCGCACGCGGGTAAATGAAGAGCTGGACGACTGGGCCATGCATGGCGTGCTGGGGCACGAAGCCGCGCGCCGGCCGTGGATTCCCTATCACGAGAATCTTACCGCGGGGCTCCAGCATCTGACGGGTGGGCGCGCCAGCGAAGTCATCGCCATGAATTCGCTCACCGTTAACATTCATATGATGCTGGCGAGCTTCTATCGGCCGGCTGGCAAGCGCACGAAAATTGTCATCGAGACAGGTGCGTTCTCATCGGACCGGCACGCGGCGGCTTCGCAGATCGCGTGGCACGGGCTCGACCCGTCCCTCGAGCTGGTCGAGCTCACGCCGGTGGCGGGCGAACATCTGATTGCGGATGCAGCCATCGAGTCGTACCTCGAGCGGTCCGGGTCTGAGGTCGCGTTGATCCTGTGGCCGGGGGTGCAGTTTCGCACCGGGCAAGCCTTCGATATCCCGCGGCTCGTGCGCGCTGGGCGGCGCGCAGGTTGCATCGTGGGATTGGACCTGGCGCATTCCGTCGGGAACATGCCGCTGTCGTTGCATGACAACGATGTCGATTTCGCGGTCTGGTGCAGCTACAAATATTTGAATGCGGGGCCGGGCGCCATCGGCGGTGCATTCATTCACGAGCGTCACGTGAACACTCGGCCGCGGCTCAGCGGTTGGTGGGGTCACGATTCGGCCACGCGCTTCGAGATGGGGCCGGAGTTTCGTGCGGAGCCGGGCGCAGCGGGCTGGGCCGTCAGTAATCCGCCGGTGTTGGCAGCGGCGCCCCTGCTCGCCTCGCTCGAATTGTTTCAGGAGGCGGGCATTTCGGCGTTGCGCGCCAAGTCGGTGAAGATCACCGGCTACCTGGAGTTTCTGCTGGATCGGCTGGCGCCCGATGTTCAGGTGATTTCGCCGCGGGACCCTGAGATGCGCGGCTGTCAGTTGTCGTTTCGGATTCCGGGGGCCGGGCGCGGCGCGAAAGTGTTTGCCTGGCTTCATGCGAACGGCGTCGCGTGCGACTGGCGCGAGCCGGATGTCATACGGGCCGCGCCCATACCGTTCTACAACAGCTTCGAAGATGTGTTCCATTTCAGCGAACGGCTTGCGCAGGGACTGCGGCAGATTTCGGCAGGCTGATCGATGTGGCTGAAAGCGTCAGAGACTAGCAACGGTACCGCGCGTGCCGCACCGATTTGTGAGCCCGCTTCGCACGCGACAGAGGTGGCGATGAGGAGCCTCATGTGAGCGGCATGCAGAAGCAGTCAGTCAACATTGTCGGTGCGGGCATGGCCGGGTCACTTCTCGCCGTGCTGCTCGCCAAGCGTGGGTTTGCGGTGTCGCTGTACGACCGCCGGCCGGACCCACGCATCGCCGTAGCGGAGCGCGGGCGTTCTATCAACCTCGCTCTGGCAGCGCGCGGCATTCAGGCTCTGACGCACGCCGGAGTGATGGATGAAGTGCGGCCGCTGCTCATCGAGATGCGGGGGCGCATGATCCATGAGCTGTCGGGCGACACTAAGTTGCTGGCCTACGGGTGGAAGCCTGAAGAGGTCATCTATTCCGTGGGCCGCTCGGAACTGACGCGCTTGCTCGTCGAGGCCGCTGCGCGCTACCCGAATGTAACGCTGCATTTCAATCAGACGTGTCTCGGCGCGAGCGCGCGCGAGGGCGTACTGCGTTTTCGGGATGAGCAGTCGGATGAATACGACGTCGCGTTGACGCCCACCATTGCAACCGATGGCGCCGGGTCGGTGCTGCGCGCAAGCCTTGCCACCGACGGCCATCTGAAAGTGCGCGAAGATCTGCTGGACCATGACTACAAGGAGTTGACGGTGCCGGCGGTGACGGGAAAGTCCCGGCGCGCGGCGCCTGATGGACGCTCCGCGTCGGGAGCGCGCTCGGAGTCCGAAGGGCGCTCTGCGCCGGACGAACGCTCGCTATCGGATGAGTGGGCCCTCGAGTCCAGCGCCGTACGGCGTCGGCCGCCAGGCGCGGGCACCGTGCGCGGCGAGCCGGCGCTCGAAGTGAACGCGCTACACGTGTGGCCTCGCGGCGGATTCATGCTGATTGCGCTGCCCAATACGGATGGCAGCTTTACGGCGACGTTGTTCCTCGCGAAAGGCGAGCCGAAGGGCGCCGGCGGGGGCAGCAATCAGGCAGGTTACGGTGATCCCGGAACCGACGCCGCGCAAGGTCGCGGCGGGCAACCTGACACGGCGGCGAATACCTTTGCGGCGTTGACCACTCCGGAAGCTGTGCGCGCTTTCTTCGAACGCGAATTCCCGGACGCGCTGGCACTGATGCCGGATCTGCTCACTGAATTCTTCGAGCATCCGCAAGGGCTGCTCGGCACGGTGCACGCCGCTCCGTGGCACGTTGGTGGGAAAGTGCTTCTCATGGGCGATGCCGCCCACGCAATCGTTCCATTCCACGGGCAGGGAATGAACGCTGCATTCGAAGACTGCACCACCTTCGACAGCCTGCTCGACACGCACACGCGGTGGCAGCCTCTGTTCGAGGCGTTCAATCGCTTGCGGCGTCCGAACGCCGAAGCCATTGCGCAGATGGCTTTGGAGAACTACACCGAGATGCGCGACACCGTGCGTGACGCGCGCTTCCAGCGCTACAAGATGCTTTCTGTGGAGCTCGAGCGCCTGCTGCCGGATCGTTTCATCCCGAGATATTCAATGGTGATGTTTCACCCTGAGATCTCATATGCCGATGCTCTTCGGCGCGGCACTATTCAGGCGGAGATCCTGGTTCAGCTAGATGAGCAGCGAGACGCAACCGGCGCAGTCGACTTCGAGCTGGCGCGATCGCTCGTCGAAGCGCGGCTTTCGACCATCTAGTCATTTCAAACCAGAGAGCTCACTCCCAGCCGCCCGGCGATTGAG
>JBDTUL010000376.1:0-6415 GCA_040007735.1 Gammaproteobacteria bacterium
CAGCATGATCAATGCGGGGGAGGTGGGCGGCTCTTTGCCATTGACGCTGGGCCGTCTCGCGGAGTTGATGCGCCGGCAGGTCGAGGTTCGCGAGCGCATCAGGTCCGCACTGGTGTATCCGGCTCTCCTGGCCTGCGTAGTCCTGTTTACGCTGGTCGTGCTTCTGGCGTTCGTTCTGCCGAGGTTCGAAGCGCTGTTTGCGGAATCCGAAGCGCCGTTGCCACTGTCCACGCAGGTGGTGCTCGCATTGGGCCGGTTTGTCGCTAACTATTGGTTAGTGATTCTCGCGGTGACTGCCGCACTGTTTATGAGCTTCACTTACTGGGTTCGCTCGTCAAGGGGGCGGGAACAGTTCGACCGATGGATTCTCGTGTCGAGGCTCACCTTCGGCATTCCGGCGGCTACGAATACGGCTCGCTTGCTGCGAACCGTGAGCACTCTCTGTGCCAATGGGTTGCCGTTGCCATCGGCGCTTCGCGTGGCGCGAGGGACACTGTCGAATCGAAGGTTGCTGAGGGCGCTGAGTCAGGTCGCAAGCGACGTTCAGGAGGGCAGTCCATTCTCCGCGTCGATGGCGCGTGCCGCGGTGTTTCCGCCGGTCGCCGTGCAACTGGCTCGCGTCGGGGAGGAGACAGGCAAACTCGACCAGATGTTGCAGTCCGCAGCGATGGTGCTGGAAGAGGAGAGCCATCTGCGTCTCGAGCGACTGCTGGGGCTCGCTGTACCGTTGTTGACGATCGCCATGGGCATCATCGTCGCAGGTCTGATTGGCTCAGTACTCATTGGACTCTTGAGTATTAACGACCTGGCGTTCTAGCATGTAGCCCAAGCTGCGGAGGAAGCCGGGCATAATTAAAACAGGCACAGCCTGAGGCCGACGGTGGGGAAATCAGTCAATCGAGGGACCGAACGCGCCCACTGGTGCGGATTCACCCTGCTCGAACTCATGGTCGTGCTGCTGATCCTGGGCCTGCTGGCAAGTATCGCGGCGCCTCGCGTCGCAAAGTACCTGCGTCAGGCAAAGATGCAGGCCGCAAAAATCCAGGTGGATGCGCTGGGCGCAGCGGTCGACTCGTTCCATCTCGATACAGGTCGGTATCCCCTGTTCGACGAGGGACTCAAGGTGCTCATGGACCGCCCCGCCGATCTGCCGAACTGGGACGGCCCGTACCTCACGAAACGCGACAGCCTGACAGACCCGTGGGGGCATCAGTATCTCTATCGGTTTCCCGGCCAGAAAGGCGAGTTCGACGTCTATACGCTCGGTTCGGATCAGCGGGAGGGCGGCGAGAGCGATGCGCGCGACGTCGGTAACTGGTAGCGCGTGCTGGCGCCTCCGCTCTTGGGAAAGTTTCCCCGGACGCGGGGGCGGCTTCACGCTGATTGAGCTCATGGTCGTTATTGCTGTACTCGTGCTGATGACCTCCGTGTTGCCGCTCGCGCTCAATCGCGCGCTTCCCGGCCGCCGGGTCGCAGTGACCGCACAGCGAATCGCATCGGCCGTTCGCGAGGCGCAGTCACAAAGCACCGCGACCGGGAATCCGGTGCGACTTCAATTTCGGCAGGGGGTTGGCCTGGCTCTGGCGGACAGGCTTGCCGTTTCGTTCGCAGCGTCGACAACTGTGACACTGATCGACTCTGACGGCCGGAAGGGCAAACGGTTGACTGCGTATCCAGATGGGTCCATCACCTCCGCTCGCTTTGAAGTAAGCGAGAGCACACATCGGAGCGACGTCGTGGTCAGCGGTGTCACGGGCAAAGTCGCTGTGTCGTCTGGCCCGACATGACAACCGCGCGTGACCTTCAAAGGGGATTCACGCTGATCGAGGTGATGGTGGCTTTCGCCATTTTTGCGTTGAGCGTGGGCGCGATCTATGAAGCGTTTGCCGGTGCGACACGTCGCGCGGCCCAGGCCCGTGAGCGTGAACTGGATTGGCTCGTTGGGCAGTCCCTGCTGACCGACCTGCGCTTAAAGACGCCCCCATGGGAGGCCGAGCAGGCGGGGACAGCGCCTTCCGGACACAAGTGGCGCATTACCGTGTCGCCATTCAACGCAGGCACTGACGAGCGCGGCCCCTGGAAGGCCTATGCGGTTTCCGTGAGCGTAGGCGCTCGTGAGGGCGGCTACCGCACCACGCTGGAGAGTGTCGAGATTGCGAGGTTGGCGCCATGACACCCTTTCGCAGACACCGGAGCCGGCGCAAGTCATGCCGTGACGGCGGCATGACGCTCATTGAGGTGCTGGTTGCGCTCGCGCTGTTGTCGTTTCTTTCCGCTGGACTGATCACCTCGTTCAGCCTGGGCCAGCGCTCGTACCGGCAGATTCTGAATCTCGATCGATCCTACTGGGACGTCGTGGTGGCCCAGCGTTTTCTCAGGGGAGCGCTCGAATCGGTCTATCCGTTTGAGCCTGCTTCGGCCTCGTCGCGTGGTCTTTCCGGGCTGGAGAGCTCCAGCAATCAACTGTCATTCACCGCTCCGGCAGTGCTAGCAGACGTAGCCCGCGGCTATCGTCGCTACACGCTGTCAGTCGAACGTCGCAGCGATGGCCTCAAAGATCTCATGCTCACGTCCGCTTTGGATCGCAATGGTGAATCAGTCGGTGTGGGCGGTCCGTCTGGGCGCGCGGAGTTGCTGGTGACGCGAGCGATCGACATCGAGTGGGCATTTCGTGAGGACACAGAGTCCGACGTGTGGCGCACCACATGGGGCGAGCGGCGACCGCCTGCTCTGATCCGGGTACGAGTCGAGTTTCCCCGCGGTGATTCCCGTTCGTGGCCCGAAATGCTGGTGGCGCCCCGTGTCACAGACGATGCGAACTGCGAATTCGACGTGGTGGCGCAGGCGTGCCGCGAGTCCGCGTCGTGATCTCGTTACCCACCGTTCGAGTGAGGGTTGCTTCCGCAGTGGCCCGAGCGCGTGCAGAGCTGGCCGCGCTGATTGCCTGGTGGCTGCACGAGCTTCGCGACATTGGTGAGGGGATCGTTCTCCGGGTTGCGCCAAAGTTCGCCAGGAGGCTGGTAGTCCAGTTCGACGGTGCTGCCTGTTGCCATTGGACCCCAGCAGGGCTCCAGGCGCTGGATGATGTGGAGTCGGTGCGAGGGATGCGAGCCGTGGTCGTGCTTCGGCCACAGGACGTTTTGCGGCACGACCTTGCATTGCCAGCGGCGGTTGCAGTCGAACTCGACAGTGCGATCGACCTGCAATTGGAACGCGAACTGCCGCTGCCGCGCGCAAGCGTCCTGCTGGATTGGAAGGTGGTCCGCCGCGACGCCGGCCGCAAGCTCGTGTTCGTACGCCTGATCGTGGTTCGTCGAGAGTGTATCGAGCGTATTCGCGATCAGGCTGCGACCCTGGAACTGCGGCCGGTGAGAATAGGCGCCGCCTCCGCAACGGGCGCCATCGAAGGAAACTTGTTGCCGCGTCGTATCCGGCCGGAGCGCCTTCGGCTTACGTCTTTGGACCAGCGACTTCTCAGGGGTGCCGCCTTGCTGGCTCTGGTGACGGGACTCACCGTTGCAAGCCAGTGGGTGTACGAGCGTCGCAATGTCGACCGGGAACTCGTCCGTGAGAGCGTGGTTGCCCGCAGGGTTACGACTCTCACGCGACAACTCGAGCAGGACGCGAGGCCGGCGCACTTTCTCATCAACCTCATGCGCGAGACGGATGCCGTCGATGTGCTCTCCGCGCTGACAACGAGAGTCCCGACGGACTCGTGGGTCTATGAGCTGGATGTCGGTCCGCAGAAGGAAGGCGCGCTCCAGGTGCGCTTCGATGGGTTCGTTCCGACCGCGACGATGTTCGTGGATATGCTCGAGAAGACACCCGAGTTCGAACGCGTTCGGCTCGTATCGGCGAGTTCCGCTGGGCTGGGGTCGGGGAAGGACCGCGTGCGAATTGCCGCAGCCTGGTCGAAAAAATGACGCTCGCTGATCACATTCTCGGTCAGCCGAATTTAATGCGGAAGTTGCTCGCACTCTTGCTGCTGGCGTTGGCGGTCGGGCTATTGTGGGCAGGTGTATTTCTGCCCGTGCGCTGGCTCACTACCTCGCAAGCTCAGTGGCGCGACGAGATACGCGTGCAGTTAGCGCGTGATCGTGGCCACGCGAAGCTCTTGCCGGCCGTGAGCGCCCAGCTCGGAGGCCTGTCAAGATTGCCTGTGTGGGCGCGCTTCTACCGCGTGGAGCAGGGTTCTGACGGCGGCGCGGTGGTACAGCGTGACGTCGCGGCACTTTGCGCCGCATCCGGACTGGCAGTCCAGTCACTGGTGCAATTGCCATCAGACGCAGCGGGGGAGTCGACGAAGTACTCTGTGCGATTGGCTGCCAATGGTACTGCGGAGCAATTCAGGGGTTTCGTAGCGCGCATGCGCGAGAACGAACGATACCTTCGCGCCGAACACCTGAACGTCACAGCACCGCAAAGTCAGCCCATCGATCAGAATGCGGTACTGACAATAGCCTTCGACATCGCAGGCTACGCACTTCAGACGAACGCTGCCGCGAAGGCCAAATCGTTGTGAAGGCATCGCTCGGACAACTTCGACCGCTCACTGGATTGCTGATGGTCGTGTGCTTCGGGATCATGCTGACCCTCATGAAGTGCATATGGCAGCGGACGCAAACCGATGCGTTGCTGAGGACGCCCGCGCGTGCGTATACCTTACCTTCCGTCACACTCGAATTGCCTCAGAAGGGGTCGGGACTCGAGCCGATTCGCGACAATGCCCTGTTCTATGCATCGCGCAGTTTCTTCGTGGCCCCTCCGCCGGGTGCCGCACCCGTCACACCCCCTAAACCAGACTATCTTCTAGCGGGCACTTTGATTATTCCGCGCAAGCCAACCGTTGCCCTTCTGCAGCAGAGAGCGGGCGGCGCCGTCCGTAAGGTGCGTCCGGGTGACGATCTGGAAGGCTGGACCGTGAGGTCGGTCGAGAATCGCACGGTAGTGTTGATGTTCGGAGAGGAGCATATGGAGATAGTGAGTGTGGCTCGCTCTGCGCGTCAGGGCATCGTTGCAATGCCGGTGAGTCGCGGGGCGCGCGGTGGTGCTCCCAATCCCTCGACGAATCCTTCGAGTCCGCCGGAGACGGTTGCCGTCCCTGCAACCGTGCGGACACTGGGGAAGGGCGGCAACACGGAGCGGGCCTTGCGGGAAGCATCGGCGGGCGGCCAGGCCCTCAACGATGCGCGACTGTATGTCCCCCCTCAACAATGAGGACGCGCTCAATTGTCGTTGCAGGTGTACTGCTCACGCTGATGGGGTGCGCCGGTCATACGCGCCTTGCTCCAAGTCCCGCAGTCGTGAGTGTGCCGAAGAGTCCGGCCGAGGCGACGACGATTGTTGAACTTGGTGGCAAGCCGAGCGCCACCGGCCTTCCGTCGCGACAGGTTATTGAAGGCACTGGCGCGCTGGTATCCACGCCGCCGAACGACGACGTTGCGCCGCCTGCCGGAGGCGATGGCTTTCAGCTCAACTTCACCGATACGGACATCGCCGCGGTGATCGCCGCCGTGCTCGGAGATGGACTCAACCTCCCGTACGTCATCGATCCGCAAATCAAAGGCAATATCACACTGCAGGCGACGCGTCCGCTGACGCGGGATGAGGTACTGGTCGCTCTGGAGTCGGCGTTACGAGTGCAGGGGGCGGCCCTCATCGATGAGAACGGCGTGTATCACGTCGTGCCGAATAAAGACGCCTCGCGACGCGTGAGCAGCCTGCAAAGCATTACGAAAGGCGCCAAGGGGTTCGGGATCTACATCGTGCCGTTACAGTTCGTGGGCGCTGCGGAAATGGAGAAGATCCTGCAGCCGTTTGCGCCCGAAGGCGGGATTCAGCGTGTGGACGAAGCGCGCAACCTGCTGCTTCTGGCAGGAACCAGCCAGGAAGTCAGTACATTGCTCAATGTCGTCAGGACGTTCGACGTCGATTGGCTGGCGGGCATGTCGTTCGGGCTATTTCCGCTCGAATATGTGGACGCGAAGACCATTGCCGGTGAGCTGGGCGAGATCTTCACCGGCTCGAAAAGCCCTATCAACGGCGTGGTCCGGTTCGTTCCCCTGGCACGGCTCAATTCCATCATGGTCGTCACGCCCCAAGCGAAATACCTGAAGGACGTCGAGACCTGGATCAAGCGGCTAGACCTGGGCTCGAGCACGCCCGGGCGCCGCATCTATGTATATGACGTGCAGAACGGGAAGGCTGATGACCTGGCACATTCCCTGAGCCAGATATTGTCGATCGATTCGGACACCGGGTCGTCGAGTTCGTCGGCATACCGTGGCTCTGGCGCCAGCAACGCGGCCGGCAATACGGGAAGAGGCGGGTTGGGCGGTGGTGGCGGAGGCTCTCGATTGCCTTTCGGAAGCGCAACGGGCGGCTCGTCTCCCGGTGGGTCATCTTCGGCGTCCCT
>JBDTUL010000377.1:0-6408 GCA_040007735.1 Gammaproteobacteria bacterium
CGCTGACCTCGCGGTCCACGAACGCGGCCGCGTCGGCGGAAACTGGAGCGACTTGAGCGGCTGCAGGAGCCGCCGACCGTGCGCCCGATTGAGAGTTTGGTTGAGCGCCCGATTGCACGGCTGACTGCGCTGCCGGTGCAGCAGCAGGCACAGGCGCCGCCGGCGAATCAAAACGATAGTTCGGCGTCGACCGCGCGATTCCGATCTCCTCCGCCGTCATATCGACGGGAACCTCCGCAAACAGCTGCGTGCTCAAATATCGCTCACCGGTATCCGGCAGCATGCACAGCACCGTGGAGCCGGCCGGCGCGTCGGCGAACACCTGCAGCGCGCCCGCAAGCGTAGCGCCACCGGAAATACCAACGAAGATGCCTTCCTTCAATGCCAGCTCGCGTGACAGCCGCAACGACTCCGCGCCGTTGACGGGGACTACGCGATCTATCAGCTTCTGCGCAATGCAATCCTCCGCGAGCTTCGGAATGAAGTCCGGACTCCAGCCCTGCATCAAGTGCGGCCGGAAATTCGGGTGACTGCCCGCCGGGGCTCCATCTATCGTGCGGGGCTGTGGAATGCCGCTGCCAAGCGTCTGCGAGTTGTCTGGCTCGCAAGCAATCACCTTGGTATGGGGGCTGCGTTCGCGCAGAACGCGCGCCACGCCCTTCAACGTGCCGCCCGTGCCGAAGCCGGTGACGAAGTAATCCAGCCGCTCGCCCTCGAACGCCTCCAGAATCTCTGGCGCAGTCGTGCGCGAGTGCATGTTTGCATTCGCCTCGTTCTCGAACTGGCGACAGAGAAACCAGCCATGCGTCTCGGCGAGCTCCACCGCCTTCGCCAGCATTCCGCTGCCTTTCAACGCTGCGGGCGTCAGAATCACCTTGGCGCCGAGAAAGCGCATGAGCTTGCGCCGCTCGACACTGAAGTTCTCCGCCATCACGACAACGAGGGGATAGCCGCGTTCAGCGCACACCATCGCAAGCCCAATGCCGGTGTTGCCGCTGGTGGCTTCGATGACAGTTTGCCCGGGCACGAGATAGCCTGAGCTCTCGGCGTCGTTGATGACCCCCAGGGCCAGCCGATCCTTGACCGACCCCATCGGGTTGAACGCTTCGATCTTCACGTACAGGCGCACGTGAGGCGGCGCGAGTTTCTTGATGCGTACAACCGGCGTGCGCCCGACGGTGTCGAGGATGCTTTCGAACTTCGTGGCCATGGGGGCGGCCCTCACTTCCGGGGGACGAAGATCCTACGCCCAGCCAGCGACGGGCCCAAGAGCAGATCGGCCGCGCGAGCTACCCCAGCGTCCGGGACGGGCCGCAGGCCGCCATTGCAGGCCGTGCTCGCTCGGGCGCATATTTGCCCCGCTTGGATGCGTGCCGTATCTCGGCGCCCCGAACAGGAGGCGTTTCGATGACTCGATTCACGTTCATCTTCATGCTCGCCATGGTGTTCGCCGCGGCCAGTCCGTCGAGTGCGTTCGCGGCCGACCCCGCGGACCCTCTGCTCGGCACGTGGCAGCTCGATGTCCACAAGTCCACCTTCGACCCCGCGCCTGGGCCGAAGGGCCAGCTGCGCACCTACGCGCGGTCCGGCGATGCCGAGAAACTCACGGCACAGGGAATCAGCGCCGAAGGAAAACCCACGCTCGTCGAGTACACCGCGCGGTATGACGGCAAGGACTACGAGATCGCCGGCTCATCCGGCGGCGATCAGATCTCGTTGAAGCGCATAGACGCGCGCACCACGGAATCGACGCAGAAGCGGGCCGGCAAGGCGGCCATCATCACGACGCGCACCGTGTCCGAAGACGGCAAGACACTGACCGTCACGACGAAAGGAACGAACGCACAGGGCGTCACGCTGAACAACCAAATGGTTTTCGACCGGCGTCGCTGACGACACTTTTTTCGTCTTCCTTAATAAAGAGTGCGTCCCGCGCCAGCTGCGACGCAACAGCCAAGCTGGCACCCGCGGGCAGCACCGCCGCCACTCGAGGCGGCCGGTTGCTGCCTCGTCTTTGATTCATCTAAATGCAACCTTCACGCGACGATTGTCACCGTGCGCTGCTGGGATACGCGCCGTTCGACCGGCTCCAGCCGGCACCACGGGAGCGACAGGGATTTCAATGATGAACCGAACAGGCATGGGCCGAATTCGAGCCACCTTCACCAGCGCGCTTCTTTTGATCTGTAGCTCTGCAGTCTTCGCAGCCGAACAGTCCGGCAACGCCAATCAGGGCACCGGCGCCAACAGTTCCACCAAGCCAGGCGCAGAGCAGATGCCGCTTCCGCCCGCTCCGCCGACCTTCCTCTACATAGACCAGGGCAAGCTTCACCTGACCGCGGGTTTCAACGACGTGGATGGCGCCGGCGGCGCGGGGCTCGTGCCGCTCGCCTTCGTCACCGGCTACGGGTCGCGCAACAGCTGGGGCGCGAACGCTCACTACACCACGGTAAATCTCGACTCCTTCCAGCTCACCGCCTACGGGGTTGCCGTGGGCTTGTTCGATAGAGTCGAGCTGTCCTTCACGCAGCAGAACTTCGAAGCCACCCACGGCGCGCTCGATGGCCTCAACGTGAAGCAGGATATCGTCGGCCTCAAAGTGAAACTGCTGGGCGATGCCGTGTACCTGCAGAATTCGTGGCTGCCCCAGGTATCGGTCGGGGCCCAATACAGGAATCACAAAGGCATCCACGACGCCGCCGCCGTGGGCCTGCCGGGCCTCGTCAGCCCCACAGCGCTCGGTGCAAAGGACGATAGCGGGACGGATATCTACCTCAGCGCCACCAAGATTTTCCTGGGCAACAGCTTCGTGGTGGACGTGAATCTGCGCTACACCAAGGCCAACCAGCTCGGCCTGCTCGGCTTCGGCGGTGACATCGGAATCGGATCCGGAAGCCCTCAAACGCCGGGCGGCTGGGACGTTTTTCAGTTGAGGCACCACGATCACTGGGCGGCCATCAGTATGAGGCGGCCAAGCCACCGCCAATCAGCAAGGGCCGCTCACGATCAGTACGAGGCACGCCACGATCACATGACATAAAGCGCGGCTCCAGCCGGGACGCCGAGGCGATTCGCGCGGCTCTGGGGCGGCCTGCTGGCGTTAGTTCTGCGGTGGCGATTTACATCATCTAAGATCGGGCAGCCGCTTTTCCTTCGACACTAAAGTCCAACGCCCGGTATGCCTTAAATGATGGATTCCCTCGACCTCCAAATTCTCACCAGTCTGGACGCCGATGCGCGCCGCTCGTTCGCGGACCTCGCACGCGAGCTGGACGTCTCCCAGCCCACCATCGCCGACCGGGTCCGGCGCATGGAGGAACGCGGCATCCTTCGCGGCAGCATGCTTTCGCTCGACCACACGCGAATCGGCTACGGCATCGGGGCGTTCGTGCGCATCCGCACGAATGGCTCGGCGCGCGCGCTCATAGAGGAGGCCCGCACGCTGCCGCAGGTTATCGAGCTGACGAACGTCACCGGTGAGGACGGCATGATCGCGCGGGTGGCCGCGCGCTCGGTGGAAGACCTTTCCACCGTGCTGGACCGGCTGTCGGCCTTCGGGCAAACCAGCACCTCGGTCGTGCTCAACACGCCGATTCCCTTCAGGAATCCGATTGGCTTACCGGCGCTGGCACCGGATGACCGGGAGGTGACGCCGCCGACGCCGATTGGCGAGCGTGTCGAGCGACGGGATCCCACACGGCGGGGGCGGGTCACCGCTAAGAAATAGGCCGGTTTCACCTCCCCGCCGCCCGGCGATTGAGGGAGGAGAAGGAGCGCGCACACTCGGCTGCGAGAGCCCTCGGCTGAGTAGAGCGAGCTCTCTCCAGGAACACCCCTTCAAAAGTCAGTAGCGTCGTCTAACCCCGACGAGTAGCTTCCCGCTCCTATCACGGCAAACTGTGCGCATCTAAAAACACCTGCGGACCTCCGCCATGACCGACAGTTACGTATCCGGCACTCGCGACCCGCCGCTCCTGTTCAAGACGGTGAGCGCCATTCTCGAAGATGCCGCCGAGCGCTGGGGCGAGCGCGATGCACTCGTCTCCTGCCATCAGAAGCTGCGTCTCACCTACACAGAGTTGAATGAAGCGGCAGACCGCCTCGCCGCCGGCTTCGTGCGCCTGGGTTTGCAGGCCGGCGACTGCGTCGGCATCTGGTCGCCGAACCGCGCGGAGTGGGTGGTCACACAGTTTGCGACTGCTCGTGCGGGTTTGATTCTCGTCACCGTGAACCCGGCCTATCGCGTCTCGGAGCTGACCTTTGCGTTGAACAAGGTGGGCTGCAAGGCGCTGGTGCTGGCGAGTCGCTGCAAGTCCAGCGACTACGTGGCCATGCTTCGCCAGCTCGCACCGGAACTCGACACCTGCGCGCCGGGCCAGCTTCGCTCCAAAACGCTGCCTCACCTGCGCGCACTCATTCTCATCGATGGGGAAGTGCCGGCAGGCTTCCTGAGCTACGACGACGTTGAGCACTCAGGCCGGCCCGCGGACTACGCGCGCCTGCGCCAGCTACGCGGCACCTTGCAGCCGGACGACGCAATCAACGTGCAGTTCACCAGCGGCACCACGGGCGAGCCCAAGGGCGCCACGCTCACCCACCACAACATCGTCAACAACGGCTTCTTCGTCGCGGAGCAGATGCTGCTCACCGCGGCGGATCGCCTGTGTATTCCCGTGCCTCTCTATCACTGCTTCGGCATGGTGATGGCCGTGCTCGGCTGCGTCACCCATGGCGCGGCACTGGTGTTCCCTGCGGAGGTGTTCGATCCCGAAAGCGTATTGAAGGCGATTTCCGCCGAGCGCTGCACGGCCCTGTTCGGCGTGCCAACCATGTTCATCGCCGAGCTCGGCCACGCAAACTTCAGCCGGTACGATCTGTCGAGCCTGCGCACCGGCTGCATGGCCGGCGCGCCCTGCCCCATCGAAGTGATGAAGCGCGTGATCACGGACATGCACCTGCGTGACGTCACCATCGCCTACGGCATGACGGAAACCAGCCCGGTGAGTTTCCAGAGCCGCACCGACGATCCGATCGAGCGCCGCGTCTCGACAGTGGGCCGCATTCACCCGCACCTCGAGGTCAAGATCGTCGACGAGGAAGGGCGCATCGTCCCGCGCGGCACGAGCGGAGAATTGCTCACCCGCGGCTACAGCGTGATGCGCGGATATTGGGACGAGCCGGTGAAAACGCGCGAATCCATCGACGCAAGCGGCTGGATGCGCACCGGCGACCTCGGCGTCATCGACGTGGACGGATACTGCAACATCGTCGGGCGTCTCAAGGATTTGATCGTGCGCGGCGGTGAAAACATCTCACCGCGCGAAATCGAGGACTTTCTCTTCACACACCCACACATTCAGAGCGTCGCGGTGTTCGGCGTTCCAGACGAGAAATTCGGCGAGGCGGTGTGCGCCTGGATTCGGCCGAGACCGGGTGCCGGGGTCACTGAGTCCGACATCCTCGACTTCTGCCGCGATCGGATCGCACACTTCAAGGTGCCACGGCACATTCGCTTCGTAGATGACTTCCCGATGACCGTGACGGGCAAGATCCAGAAGTTTGTGATGCGGGAACAGATGAAGGCCGAACTCGGCGTCGCCGAAGCGGCTACCGCCTGAGGGTGGCGCACCGTATCCTCATCATCGAGGACGACGCGCAGATCGCGAAGCTCGTCGCCGCGGAGCTGCGGGACGCGGACTTCGCAGTCGAGTGGGCCGCCGATGGCGAGCAGGGCCTCGAGAAACTGCGGGCAAACCCCGCGGATCTCGTGGTGCTGGACCTGAACCTCCCCGGCATCGATGGTCTCGAGGTCTGCAAGCGAATCCGGGAAAGCAGCCGCATCATTCCGATCCTCATGCTCACCGCGCGCGCCGCCAAAGAAGATGTGGTGCGCGGCCTGGAGCTGGGAGCCGACGAATATCTCACCAAGCCATTCAGCCCGCTGGAGCTGGTGGCTCGCATACGCGCGCTGTTCCGGCGCATGGCGTCATACCGGGAGCAGGTCGAGCGAGGCGATGCGCCGGAGCCCATTCGTCGGGGCGCGCTGCTCATCGACCCCGCACGCCGTGAGACACGCATTGGCGAGGAGCCGATCGCGCTCACCGCGAAGGAATTCGACCTGTTGCTGCTGTTTGCAAAACACCCGGGTCGCACATTCACACGAGCGGAGTTGCTGAACCGGGTGTGGGGCGACGGGTTCGAGGGCTACGAGCACACGGTGAACACTCACATCAATCGTCTGCGTAACAAGGTGGAGCGGGACTCGTCCCAGCCGAAACTGATCGAGACCGTCTGGGGCCTCGGCTACCGGCTCGCCGCGCAGGGCGCGGAGTGAGAAACCCCGCCCGCACGCTGTACTCGCAGATTGCCGCGCTCTACCTGCTTCTGCTGCTGGCGTTCTCGGCCATC
>JBDTUL010000378.1:0-6407 GCA_040007735.1 Gammaproteobacteria bacterium
AAGATGTGCTGATAAAAGGCGGCCACACGGGCGGTGACGAGATGAGTCGAGCTCAGAATGAAATCAATCGGCGTATGTTTCTGCAATCAAGTGCAGCCGTCGCCCTGCTGCAGCCCTGGAGGGCTTCGAATGCAGCCCCGCTCGCTGTCCCGCTGGTGGAAACCCTGACGCTGCAGGTTCTCATCGATAACGCTACTTTCGGGCCATTTTTACCCGACGAGAAGCGGCCCGGGCTTGCGATCGAACGAAGCAATGTCGATGCGGGAAAGCCTGCAATGACCCGCAGTCCCCTCCAGGCGGAGTTCGGCCTGTCGGTCCTCGCCGAATCACATCGTGGGCAACAAGCCCGGCGGGTGCTGGTGGATTTCGGCTATTCGCCCGGCGTCCTCGCGCACAACCTCGAGAGCCTCGGCATCGACGCGGCTACCTTCGACGCCGCAGTGCTGAGCCATGGGCATCTGGACCACTACGGCGGCTTCCCCGGCCTCTTCAAGACCCAACCTGCGCGCGCGCTGCCGCTCATCGTCGGCGGTGAGGAGGTTTTTTGCGAGCGGTTGGCCATGATCGGCAAACCACCGCCGCTGATGGGAACACTGGATCGCGCAGAGCTGGCGAAATCGGGATTCGCCGTGCGAATCGCTCCTGGGCCCATCCTTCTCGCCGATCACGCGTTTACCACTGGCGTCATTCCACTGCGAAGCTTCGAGAGAGCAGCGATTCCCACCCAGATGCGCCCGGGCCGGGGATGCGCGCGGGACAAGCTGGCGCCAGCCAAACGAGGCGCGGAATTGCTGCCGGATGACGGCGAGCACGAGCTCGCCACAGCGTACAACGTCAAGGACCTGGGACTTGTGGTCATCGCCTCGTGCAGCCATCGCGGGGTGCTGAACTCCGTTCGGCGCGCACAAGAAGTCTCAGGCGTGCAGAAGGTGCACGCAATCGTCGGAGGCTTTCATCTCGTCAGGCCACGCACCGACGACGAAGCGCGCCGCACGGCGGCCGAAATGGCGACGATGAACCCTGCCTACGTTGTGCCCATGCACTGCACGGGAGAGACTTTCATCAGTGAAGCGGTGCGACTGATGCCTGACAAGGTAATCCGCCCTTACGTCGGAACCCGGCTTACGTTCAGCGCGGCCTAGGGCGCGGATATCAGGAAATTCGCCCGCCGCAGCAGACCTGGGGTCAGAGCAGCTTGATGCTGATTGCAATGTCGGAAAACTCTAAATCGAATCAGGAGAACGCAGCATGCGACGAACGATAGCGGCGGCACTGGGACTCACCGTGGCAACGTGGGCGCTGGGGGTTCATGCGGACGTCGCAGTGATGGCGGTTCGGCTCAGTGCGACGGATGTCGTTGCGCTCGCGAAGTTCTACGATGCGGCGTTCGGCCTGAAGGAGATCGACCGCGTCGGTCAGCCGCCGACGGAGATCATCATGCGCTACGGTGCCTCGGTCGCCGCAGCCAAAGCAGGCTCCTCGCCCGAGTTTCTCGTCGCGCGTCGCGAGCCCGGCGCGGCCAGCGATCCAATGCCGCACGCAATCTTCCATGTGTCGGATATGGGCGTCACAGTGGCAGCCGCGAAAACCGCGGGCGCGACGATGAAAGGCGACGTGGCCTCGGTCAAGATCGGGAACATGTCGGTGAAGATCGCGCAGCTGGTCGACCCCGACGGCAACGTTCTCGAGCTCATGGAGCTGCCCAAGGGCGCCGACGTGCTCCGGCATCCGTAACAGTTCTATGCTCGAGAGTCGCCCCGCTCGCGGAGCTGTCATCTTCGTGGCGTGAAAAATCTACAAGTAAAAGAAAACGGCGGAGTCCACGCGGACCCCGCCGTTCCTGCTCGAGCACCAACTAACGGACCAAGGTCATCCGCACAGCAACTGCATCGGAGCGCCCATCCGTTGGACCCGGCCGCGCGCGTGGCGTTTAGCCTGCGCGCATCCCTCTATGGCCTTCTGGCCAGAGCGAGGTACCGACTAACGATGAACCTCGCCACCCACCAGCGCGCCCAGAGACGCGACCGAACCAACGTTTATATGTGTCACCTGGATCACCTCCTTTTAGTTGCCGTGGGCTGATCATCGGCGCGTGCCGCCCACCGAAGCCGCGCGCCCCAAACTGATACCCCAAGCATGAGCGAGATTGCGGCACATGTGAAGACTTCAAGGCGTGACCCAGGAGGCTGATGTTCACGGCAGCGCTTCGGCGCCGTCGGAGACCTGGCCCACCCAATAGCCGACCATGGCGCGAACCTCAAGGGACGCTACTTGTACGCCGTGCCTCTCGGGCGCTCGCTGTGGGGGGTTTCTGGTTCTCGAAGACTCCGCCGCCTCCGGCGGCATCGCTCGCCATACCTTTGCCGAAATCGCAAGCGAAATAGGTGTCGCACTGTCCCTGAAGCGGAAGTGATGGAACACGCTCAAAGTTGAGACGCGAACACGGACGCTGCGGCTTCAAGCGCTTTGTCGTACCAGGGCCGGGCACGCCACTGATCCAGGGTAATTCGCCTCGTCCGCAGCAGATCCTGCTCGAACACCCGGGTGACCTGGTGTGCGAATCCACCGTCGTAGAGGTTCAGGTTAGCCTCATCGTTCAGCCGAAACGATCTGCTGTCGAAGTTAGTCGAGCCTACAGAGACCAGGAAACGATCGGCGATCAGCATCTTGCAGTGGAACATCGTCGGCTGATATTCATGTATCTCGGCGCCTGCGGCGAGCAACGCGTCCCAGCTTTCCTTTGAAGCCTTGCGGACCACTTGCGAATCGATGTGCTCACCGGGCGTGATGATGCGCACCTTTACGCCTCGCCTGAGTGCATCGAGCAGCACGCGCAACGTCAACTCGTCAGGCACGAAGTACGCGGCGGACAGATCGATGCTGTGCTCGCTCGATGCGATGGCCATCAGATACATGAGCGACATGCTATCGGCACCGCCGCGAGGGGAACTGGTAAACACCTGGGCGGCCACCGTGCCCGCTGGCCCCAGGGCCGGAAAGTACTGCTGGCCCTGTAAAACCCGCCCGGTGGTCTTGATCCAGTTGTCCATGAAGGCAGCTTGCATCTGGGCTACTACGGGCCCCTCGACTCTATAGTGAGAGTCTCGCCAGTGTTCGGGGTCTTGTGCATCACCCGTCCACACATCCGCGATCCCGACACCGCCGGTGAAGGCGATTCGGCCATCGGTGATCAGTATTTTTCGATGCGTCCTGTTGTTCAGCCTCGATAGATGATACCAACGCAACGGGTGATACTTCTCGATCTCTACGCCAGCGTCACGCATCTGTTCCGCGAGCCCTTCCTCCATTTTCTGACTGCCCAGCCAGTCGATCAGCACATGTACTTTCACTCCACTGCGGGAGCGCTCGGACAACGCCGAAGCAAACGTTCGGCCGATCTCCCCCGACCAGTAGATATACGTCTCGAAGGTGATACTCCGCTTCGCGCCGCGCACCGCCTCCAGCATTGCGGGAAAAATGCGATCTCCATTCTCGAGATCGGCAACTGCATTCCCTTCGAGGATCGGCGGCCCGAGCAGCGTGCCGAGCTCGTGACGAAACTGCGCGTCCGTAGCGCTGTAGCGGTGCACGATGACCTGCTGAATCCGCTTCTCCGGTACCGCGAAATTCAGTACGAGGAGAGTAGCCAAAGCTGCGCAAACAGCAGTGAGTGCCAACGCACTTATCTTGTGCTCGCGAATCCAGCGATGAGCAGCGTTCATGCGCACACTTACCCCCCTTGTTTGCACCCTCAGACCTGGCCGCTGCCCCCTTGCCCGGGGCTAACTTATTATCAAGAAAGGCTCCAGCTCCGATCGCGCCTCGGAAACGAGGCTCTCCACCGGACGAGCCGCAACTTTAGCGCGAGGCTCCTGAAGAGAGGCGAGAGAAAGCATTCCTTTCGCCAACAGTTCCGCTGCCGAATTCACAGCGGCGGATGATGGCGCCGCCGTCGAGAGCAGTACGGCGGCGGACTGAAGGTCGGCACGCGCGCCCTCGAGCCACACGGCATCACCCGAGAACGAATGCTGCGGCGGGTAGGACTCGAGGACCCACAATGCTCGTTGCAAGGTCCCCACCACGTAGGTGCGCACGTCGTTGGAAATGTTCATTGGGCCCAGGGGAGCAGTGTTCCAACCGTTAGAGGTTCTCCGCTCAACGAGCAACGTCCATTCCCGACTGACTTTTGAATCCGACGCCACGGCCTCACGCGTCGCCAGCCTGACTACTCCTCGGCCGGCTGTAATAATTACCGCATATGAGTCGTTTAGTCCCAAATGCGCCATCCGACGGGCTCTTCACGCTCCCGGCACGGCCCGTCCGGATCGCTGCTCCGCCGGCTTCTGCCCACGTGCCAGCGGCTTTTCAGGTGGCCTTGGCCGACGCCGCCCCCAGCTCTTCGAGGTCGAGGTCTCTTTCGAGCTCGTGCAGTGTCCGGTCGTCGATCTCGCCCGCGCGATGCAGGCGAAGAAGCTCCGTGCGGCCAGCTGCGACGGCCTCGAGCACCAGGTCGAAATGTGCGTATAGCATCGGCTGGTAGTGGGCCTCGTCACTAGCGTAGTTCACCGAGGCGTTCGCGCGACGGCGATAGCGTTCCAGCAGCATCGGGTGCATCAACGTGCCGTCCGCGGCGTACGCTTTGGCTTCGACGAGCTGAAGCTGCACTTGCGCCATCGCGGCTTCCGCTTGTGACATGCCCAGGCGAGCCACGTTCACCGTTGATTCCGTGGGTTTTGCCCATCGGATAACCAGTGCGAGAGTCGTTCCTTGCAGAAGCACGGTGACCAGGATCACCGCGAACGCCGTGACGAGAATAAAGTCCCGGCCCGGCATCGTCTCCGGCACGCTCAGTGCGACGGCGAGGGTCACCACTCCGCGCATCCCCGCCCAGCTGAGCACAGCTGCCGCACGCGGGCCTACGGGATCGAAGCGCTCGAATCCGAGTTTGCGTTGAAGCGCGACGATGCTGTCGCCGCCATACACCCATGCGAAACGCGCAAGCGTAAGTGCCAGCACGATCACACCGATAGGCGCTGCCATCTCTTCGAATACGAAGCGGACGCCGCCGACGCGCTCAATCACGCCGCGCAGCGAAGAGCCGATCAGCATGAACACGGTCGCCTCGAGCAGGAAGATGAGCACTGTCCAGAAAGAAGTACCGCGCATGCGGATTGCGGCCGAAAACACGACATGCTGATACCAGCCGCAGATGAGACCTGCGACCACTGTCGCAATGACACCCGACACGTGCAATGTCTCGGCCAAGAGGTAAGCGGCCCACCCCACCAGCATCGATGCAGCGATTGCGAGGTACTCATCTTGCAGCCTCCGTACGACAACGAGCCAGAGCCACCCGACTGCCGCGCCGACCGCCGCTCCGCCCAGTGCGAGCAGCAGAAAACTGCCGAGCGCATCGACCGCGCTGAACGTGCCGGTTACCGCCGCCGCAACGGCGAATCGGAACAGCACGAGCCCCGTCGCGTCGTTCAGCAGGCTCTCACCCTCCAGCAGAATCGACAGTCGCTGTGGCAGGCGCACGCGCGCAAGTACGGCGCGCGCGGACACCGCGTCCGGCGGCGACACGATAGCGCCGAGCGCCGCGCAGGCAGCCCACGGCAACGATGGAATCAGGGCATGCGTGACGACCGCAACCACAACCGTCGTAAACACAACCGCGCCGATCGCCAGCGACAGGATGCCAATGAGGTGGCGCTTCAGGTGGCGCAGTGGAATCACCCATGCGCCGTCCAACAGCAGCGGCGGGAGAAAGATCACCAGAACCAAATCCGGGTCGAGCGAGATGGCAGGTAACCCAGGCAGGAAAGCCAGGAGCGCGCCCCCACCCAGCAGTGCCACGGCAGGCGGCAGACCGAGCCGGTGCGCGAGGTAGTGGAGCGCAATGATCGCGAATAGCATCGCGATCACCATTTCGAACAAATGCACACCGTCCATCTTTTTGTTCTCTCAGAGATAAAGATGCGAGCCGTCCGGCCGCTGGATCGGGTCGCCCTGATACAGTTCGGCCGGGCGCGCGTCGCTGATCGTCGCCACTGTGTTGAGCTGACCCCGGTAGCATAGCGGAACTTGACAGGACCCCGGGATGACCCAGCCAACCCCTGGGGACGCGCTCGGCATTGCTCTGGCCGCTGGAAGCGCCGCCGCGATAGGCCTGCGGCTGCTCGGCGTGGCTCGTCAGATCCCGCTCGCCTCTCTGCGCGAGGTTGTTCGATCTGCGCGTGCTGGGCCTGCTGAAGCGGATTCCGATCGGAGCCCTGCATCGACTCGTGCCGTTTGGACTGGCCGGATACGCTCTCAATCTGCTCACCGGGCTTACGTTCTTTTCAGGGCATCCCTGACTGCAATCTCATTGTGTTGCTGGGTCGGCGTGCTCAGCTGCGGCCGGCTGC
>JBDTUL010000379.1:0-6404 GCA_040007735.1 Gammaproteobacteria bacterium
CCGTGATGGTGACGCTGCCCACGCGAGGGTCTTTCACCCCGCGTGAGATCAGCTCGGAGAGCACGCGCTGCAGCTCGCCCTCGATGCGTCTATGACGAGGTTTGGAATCGGCCATGGTGTTGTCGCGAACCCGCTGCTATTGAAGCGTGCGGGCCACTTCCACGCGCGAGAAACACTCGATCTGGTCGTTCGCGCGAACGTCCTGATAGTTCTTCACGCCAATGCCGCACTCGGTTCCGGCGCGAACTTCGTTGACGTCGTCCTTGAAGCGGCGGAGCGATTCCAGCGCGCCTTCGAAGATGACCACGTTGTCGCGCAAGACGCGAATCGGCAGGTTGCGCTTCACGACGCCTTCCGTAACCAGGCACCCGGCGACCACGCCGAACTTGCTCGAGCGGAACACATCGCGCACCTGCGCGGTGCCAAGGATGGTCTCCTTGATTTCCGGCTGCAGCAGGCCCGTCATCATCTGACGGATGTCGTCGATGGCTTCGTAAATGATGCTGTAGTAGCGAATCTCGGCGCCCGTTTCCTTCACCGCATCGCGCGCACCGGAGTCCGCACGAACGTTGAAGCCGATGATGATGGCCTTGGAAGCTGCGGCGAGCTGCACGTCGGAGACGGTGATGCCACCCACTCCGCTGGCCAGGATTCGCACCTGCACTTCGGAAGTGGAGAGCTTGTTCAACGCATCCCGCAACGCCTCGGCGCTGCCCTGCACGTCTGTCTTGATGACGACGGAGACGCCCGCCATCTTGTCGGCTTCGAGCTGCGTGAACGCATCGTCAGAACGCGCCGAGCTGCGATTGGCCAGCTTCGTATCGCGGAACTTGCCCTGCCGATGCAGAGCCACTTCGCGCGCCTTGCGCTCGCTTTCGACAGCCAGCATCTCATCGCCGGCAAAGGGAGCATTTGAAAGACCCAGCACGACGACCGGCATGGAAGGCCCGGCTTCCTGCACCGGCGCGCCGTTCTCGTCGAACATGGCGCGCACGCGGCCGAACTCGGAACCCGCGATGATGGGATCGCCGATCTTCAGCGTGCCCTTCTTGACGAGGACGGTGGCCACTGCGCCACGACCCTTCTCGATGCTCGCCTCGATGACGATGCCCGAGGCAAAGCCCGTGCGCGGCGCCTTGATCTCGAGAATTTCCGCCTGCAGCAGGATCGCCTCGAGCAGCTGATCTACACCCGCACCCGTGCGAGCGGAGACGTTCACGAACATGTACTGGCCACCCCACTCTTCGGGGATGACTTCCTGCTTGGCGAGCTCATTGCGCACGCGCTCCGGATCCGCATCGCTCTTGTCGATCTTGTTGACCGCAACGACGATGGGCACACCCGCTGCCTTCGCATGCTGAATGGCTTCGATGGTCTGCGGCATGACGCCGTCATCCGCAGCGACCACGAGCACCACAACGTCTGTTGCCTTCGCTCCGCGAGCACGCATGGCGGTGAACGCCGCGTGGCCCGGGGTGTCCAGGAACGTGACGCCGCCCTTCGGCGTGGTGACGTGATACGCGCCAACGTGCTGGGTGATGCCACCCGCTTCACCCGCCGCCACCTTGGTGGTGCGGATGTAGTCGAGCAGCGAGGTCTTGCCATGGTCGACGTGACCCATGACGGTGACCACCGGCGGACGCGGTAGCAACTCGAGCGCTTCGGAGGCGCCGGCACTCGCGAGGTCGGCTTCCACCTGGTCGTCCTTGAGGAGCTTCGCCGTATGTCCCAATTCTTCTACTACCAATACCGCCGTGTCCTGATCGATGACTTGATTGATGGTCGCCATCACGCCCATGTTCATGAGCACCTTGATGACTTCGGTCGCCTTCACGGCCACCTTCTGAGCGAGCTCGGCCACGGTGATGGTCTCGCCGACCAGCACTTCACGCACCACCGGCGCCGTCGGCATCTCGAAGCCATGCTTCGCATCCGAATCCGACGAGGGGGTGCGCGACTTCATGCGGCGCTTCTTCTTGTAGCGCGAGCTGACGTCGGCGACGACGTGCAATTCCTTGCGGCCGTAACGCGTATCGGCGGGCTTCGGGTCGCCCGGACGTGCAGGCAAACCGGGCGCGCGTGCCGGAGGCAATGACGGAGCTCGCGCAACGTTCGGCGGCGGCGGCGCAGCCACAGGCGCTGCAGGTCGCGGCGGCGGATTGGCTACGACGGTGACCCCGACAGCGGGGCGAGCCGGTGCGCCATTCGGAGCCGACGGTCGAGCGGGCGCCACAGGAGCAGCGGGCCGGCCTGCGGGGGCCGCGCCTTTCGGAGCCGCGTCCACAGGGTTCTTCGCAGCTTCGCGCGCGCGGGCTTCCGCTTCCTCGCGAGTGCGCTCCGCCTGCTCGGCGGCCTTGCGCGCATCCTCAACGGCTTGCTTCTTTCGATTCGCCTCTTCTTCGATGCGACGGAGATTTTCCGCCGCCATGCGCTCGACTTCGCGGCGCTCGTTTTCAATTCGCTCGGCTTCCAGGCGCACGGCGTCGTCCGCTTCGCGCCGCTTGGCGTCGATTTCATCCTGCTGCACACGTGCCTGCTCCTGCAGCACGTCGCGCTTGATGTAGGTTTTCTTCTGGCGCACTTCCACGTTCACGGTGCGCGCGCGTCCCTGCACACTGGCGAGCTTCAGCTCACTGTGCGTCTTGCGTGCCAGCGTAATCTTGCGTGGCGCGCTGCTGCCCTCTTCGCTGCCGTGGGCACGGCGCAAATGCGTGAGCAGCTCGAGTTTCGCATCGTCACTGATGCGATCGTCGGGCCCACCCACCTTGATGCCTGCCTGGTCGAGCTGCACGAGCAGCCGGTCGACCGGCACCTTCAATACTTCTGCAAATTGCGAGACTGTTACTTCGGCCATCTGAACTGCACCCCCGCTTCCTTCACTGGTTCACCGTCATTGGCCCGCTTCGAACCAGTGAGCACGCGCCTTCATGATGAGCTTGCCGGCTTCGTCAGCCTCGAGCCCATCGATGTCGGCCAGATCGTCCACCGCCTGCTCCGCGAGTTCTTCCCGCGTGCGCACGCCCCGGCGAGCCAGCGCAAGCGCCAGACCCGGACTCATGCCTTCGAGCAGCAACAGGTCATCGGAGGGCATCGATTGATCGAGGCTCTCCTCACTGGCGATGGCTTGTGTGAGCAGCACGTCCCGGGCACGGTTGCGCAGCTCTTTAATGATCTCCTCGTCGAATTCCTGGATGGATTTGAGCTCAGCCTGGGGCACGTAGGCGATTTCCTCGATGGTCGAGAAACCTTCCTGCGCCAGGATCGTGGCGACGTCTTCGTCGACATCGAGCTGCTTCATGAAATTCTGCACCAGCTCCTTCGCCTCGCTCTCACTCTTCTGCTCGGCGTCGGTCTCCGTCATCACGTTGAGATCCCAGCCGGTGAGCTGGCTCGCGAGACGAATGTTCTGGCCGCCGCGGCCGATGGCCTGCGACAGTTTGTCCTCCGCCACCGCGATATCCATGCTGTGCGAGTCTTCGTCCACCACGATGGACATGACTTCGGCAGGTGACATCGCATTGATGACGAACTGGGCCGGGTTGTCGTCGTGCGGGATGATGTCCACGCGCTCGCCGGCGATCTCATTCGAGACAGCCTGCACGCGTGAGCCGCGCATACCGACGCACGCGCCCACCGGGTCGATGCGCGGGTCGTTGCTCTTCACGGCGATCTTCGCGCGCACCCCTGCATCGCGAGCCGCACCGAGAATATTGATGAGGCCCTGGCCCACTTCCGGCACTTCGAGCTTGAACAGCTCGATGAGGAATTCAGGCGCCGTGCGGGTGAGGAACAGCTGCGGGCCGCGGGGCTCCGAGCGCACTTCCTTCAGGAAGGCCTTGATGCGGTCCTGAGGTTTCACCTGCTCGCGCGGAATCATTTCCGTGCGCATGATGAAACCTTCGGCATTGCTGCCGAGGTCCACATAGATACCGTTGCGGTCCACGCGCTTGACGACGCCGCTGACGAGCTGGCCCGTGCGGTCCTTGTAAGCGTCGACCACCTGGGCGCGCTCGGCTTCGCGCACTTTCTGCACGATGACCTGCTTCGCCTGCTGGGCGGCAATGCGCCCGAATGCGACGGATTCCATCGGCTGCTCGACGAAGCCGCCGGGCTCGATAGCCGAGTCGATATCCCTCGCGTCGTCCATGCGCAGTTCGCGCTCGGGCACTTCCAGCTCGGTGGAATCGTCGCTGAAGACTTTCCAGCGGCGGAACGTGTCGTAGTCGCCCGTCTTGCGATCGATGGCCACGCGCACATCCAGCTCTTCGCCGTGTTTCTTGCGCGTCGCCGAGGCCAGCGCAGCTTCCAGCGCTTCGAAAATCACTTCCTTGTCGACGCCCTTCTCGTTAGAGACGGCATCCACGACCATCAGGATTTCCTTGTTCACAGCCCTCTACCTCCGCATCGGGCCCGCGTTTTCAGGCGCGAGCCTCGCTTTCTCGATCTCATCGAACGACACGCTGACAGCCTGCCGATCCACTTCGAGCCCGATGCCCGTCTCGTCAACCGAGACCAGCTGGCCCGTAAACCTTTTGCGCCCCTCGCGGGGCACCTTCAACTCAACCAACACCCGGGACCCCGCGAACCGGTCGAAATGCGACCGCTTGCGCAGCACCCTGTCCGAACCGGGAGAGGACACCTCGAGCGTGTAGGCCGACGGAATCGGATCCTCGACATCCAGGAGCGCGGACACCGCTCGGCTCACCCGCGCACAGTCCTCTATGCCGATGCCGCTTTCCACTAGCCCGGATTCATCCCCTTCGACCCGCCCCTGATCATCCAGCGAGACGGTAACGTTGTTATCTGTCTTGTTCGCCTCGTCCGCCGCGCCACTTCCGGCCCACGGACGATCTATAAAAATTCTCAGCAGCCCGCTGGCCCTGCCCGGAACGAACTCGAGCTCGACCAGCTCGTACCCCAGGCCCACCAGGACCGGCTCTATGAGGGCGATCAGCCGCCCGCGCAAGACCGACGCCATCGCACCCCCGCCGTACAATTTCACTGACCGGCCGGGCCCATTCCCCGACCTGGCTTACCACCAGGACAACCCGTTCCCCACAGGCCACCCCTTCATTTCGATCGGCCCGGAAACAAAAATGGGCCGCGAGGCCCACTTCGAATCCACACCGGAAGGCGGAACCGCGTTCCAGCCCGACCCCGGCCAGGGGTCTATTGCCTTCGCTCCGCGCAACCGTCGCCGGCTCGCTTCGCCTTCCCGGCGCCGCCCTCTCGGGCGCGCCTTCAAAAAAATAAAGCCCCTCGGGGGGCTTTACCGTCAAGCTCTCGGAAGTGCCCAGCCGGCCGGCACGCCACGCTCCCTGCGGCGAACCGGGGACTCGCACCCCACAACCACTGCAACCGAGGCCCGCAGGGGCCGCGCATTCTAGCTAAGGAAACTTAATTCGTCGAGGCGCAAATGGAATGCGTTTATGGAGGTTGGCTTCCCCGACTTTGGAGTGCCCTCAATTGCGCGGCGGTTTCAATCAGGAGGCCCTCAATCGCCGGGCGGCTCATGAGATTGCTGCCACGAGCACTCTTCAGCCGCCCGGCGCTTGAGGGCCTCTTCATTCGAGCCGCCCGGCGTTTGCGGGCTCTCCTAAATGGGCTCATAACTTGCTGTGGAACCGCCAGTGCTGCCGCGCGTTCCAAGCCAACCAATATGTCGACTACACCCGCCCCGGGAGATCAGTAAATGAGCCACCTCAAGCAGATCCAGGAACTTCGCGAGCGCGCTCGCCAGCACATCTCCGAAGGCGCCGTCACGGGCGACTACGGCCTCGATCGTGAGAAGGCGATTGCGGTGCTGAATGAAGCGCTGGCTACGGAGATCGTCTGCGTTCTGCGCTATCGCTTTCACTACTTCATGGCGAGCGGCATTCACTCCGCGGCCGCGAAGAAAGAATTCCTGGAGCACGCCAACGAAGAGCAGCAGCACGCCGACTCGCTGGCCGAACGCATCAAGCAACTCGGTGGCAAACCGGAAATGAACCCGGACGGTCTCTCTGGCCGCAGCCACAGTGAATACAAGGAAGGCACGTCTGTCATGGACATGCTGAAGGAAGACCTCATCGCCGAGCGCATCGCGATCGAAAGCTACCGCGATATGGTGCGATTCTTCGGTGACAAGGATCCGACCACGCGCCGGCTCATCGAATCGATCCTCGCGGTTGAGGAAGAGCACGCCGACGACCTCGCCGACCTGATGTTCACGCAGCCTGCGGGTGAAGAGGCGCAACGCTCGTACTTCAAGGATGAAGTCGGTGAGTCGAACGCCGGGCAGTCTGCTGCCGCCAAACCCGCCGCCGACAGCAAGGCGCCGAGCCCGACGAAGACGAACTGATTAACTAGTTCGTCTGATTTTTTGAGCGCCTGATTATCTGTTCTGGTTCCCAGCCGCCCGGCGA
>JBDTUL010000380.1:0-6400 GCA_040007735.1 Gammaproteobacteria bacterium
CAAGGATGGCCTGCTCGTGATGAAACCCGGCGACCCGGGCATCTCCGATGCGCATCGCGAGCTGGATCGGCGTCTCGCACGCTCGCCGCGCCAGCTGGCCGAAAGACTCGCCCTGTACTACGGGCATGATTTCGACCAGCCGTTATACATCCAGGCCATCGCGCTGATCGCGCAGATACGGCTCGGCCACATCGATGAAGTGAAGAGACTCGTCGAGCCTTACGTGAGCGGTGCCAAGAACAGTCTCGAGAATCCCAACTCGCTCGTGCTGGCCGGTCACATGGTGTTCACCGAGCTCGCACGAAGGACAAACGATCCGCGTTATGTGCAGATGGTGCGCAAGGCCGCTGACCTCGGTTTCGAGCCGAACGGGCAGATGAAGGAATCGATGCCCTATCACGAGTACTACAGCGACTCGGTTTTCATGGGCAGTGCCATCGTAGCGCAGGCCGGCGCGCTCACGGGCGACGCGAAATACTTCGATATGGCCGCCCGCCACATCGAGTACCTGCAGAAGTTCGTGCTTCGGCCGGATGGGTTGTACAGGCATCAACCCATGACGGAAGCGGCGTGGGGACGCGGCAATGCTTTTCCCGCCATCGGCCTTGCGCTGACGCTCACAGAGTTTCCGCAGGACCACCCTGACTGGGAGCGCCTGATGCGCGACTACCAGGCCCAGATGGATGTGCTCGCGCGCTACCAGGATGCCGACGGGCTATGGCGGAATGTCATCGACTACCCTGGTGCGTATCCTGAATTCTCCGCCACTGCGATGATTGGGTTCGCCATGCTGCGTGGGGTGAAGAGTGGCTGGCTGCCGGCCGAGAAATTCCAGCCCATCGTGGATAGAGCCTGGCGCGCGGTGCTAGCGCGCGTGGGGCCGGAAGGGCATGTTGTGGACGCCTGCGAGTCCACTCCCAGGCAGAAGAACACGGGTGAGTATTTGCGACGAGCCGCGATTCTTGGGGCGGATCCGCGCAGCGGAGCTATGGCGATGATGTTCGCCGTTGAGAAGGCGGGACTGTAGGCGGAAGCCCAGATCGGATAGCGGACCGGAGCCCAGATCGGATAGCGGACCGGAGCCCAGATCGGATCGGAGCCCTCAATCGCCGGGCGGCTGAAGAGTGAGATTCTATTTTTTTGTTTTCAGCCGAAAAGAAAAAGAAAAAACTCTTCAGCCGCCCGGCGATTGAGGGCTCCGGTTCCGCCATGCGAATCAGAAAATAAAGCTGACTCCGACACTGAGCGAACGATCATCATATTGGTAGAACGTCCGATTGGTATCCCGCTTCTCAAACCGATACGTAAAATCGAACGCCAGCATTTGCGAGGGCGTATAGCTCAGCGTGGCCTGCTGGCTCCACAGCTTGTCACGGCGGGACGGCTGATCGAACGACGCCGGGTCGAACCCGGTGTAGTCATGATTCTCACGGGACACATCCAACGACAACGTGAGCTTGGTGGATACGAGCCACCCAAGCGTGAGCCGCGTGCCGCGCGCCTCGAAGTGATTGGACTCGGCATCCAGGTACGCCGTGAGGTCCTGCCACTGCGTCAGCTCAACGCGTGTCTTGGAGCGCGGCTCCCAGTGAAGCGTGCCCTTCCAGACCGCACCCGCGAAATCGCCGAACACACTCTGAGGATAGTGCCGCCAGAGGTAGCCGACGCTTCCCTCGAACGATGTCTTTACGGTGAACGCGTAGTTGATCTTGAAATTCGCCGCGCGGTCGATGTAATCGCGGTCGGAGAACGATCCGCCGCCGGGCTGCTCGTTCGGGAAACTCGTGCGAGTGTTTCGATACTCCAGACCCAGTTCATCTGCGCGGCGCGTGAGATAGCCGACGGTGAAAGTGTTCGTCTGGCTGGTGAAATTGTCGACCTGGCGCGCGTCGGTATCGTGAGAGCCTTCGCCGTGGCGCGTTTTCGCAGCCAGACTCCAGTGCGGCGTCAGCTCATAGCGCGCGCCCGCGTGGTAGTCGTTGGTCTCCAGCAGATCCTTGCCGAAGAAGCGGCTGTTGACGAAGCCAGAAAGCGAACGACCGTAACTTCCACCGATCTGCCCGGACCAGTCGCGCCCCATGCGCCAGTTCCAGTCCGCGCGTCCGGTGCCGGACGTGTTGTTCAGGTCGTCGTTGTCGGCGTATCGATTACTGTCGAGGGCAACATTCAGGGCCACAGCCTGCTTGCCGAAGTCCCATGCGCCGTCCGCGATGGCGGACGTGCGGCTCAACACATCGTCGCGGCTGGCATTCGAGCCTGGCACGAGGTCGGCCATATTGACGTCTCCGGGCAGGCGATACAGGTTGTTGTCCTGGGTGAGTTGCTCGGAAAGCGCGATAGCGAAAGGGTCGCCGGACTCCCGGGGAATCGTAGCGGCCGACGCCACGGGCATTCGCAGGCAAGTAGCCAACACGAGCGTGAGAATTGCCGCTCGGCGAGAGTTGCGATGAGCCTTCATTCGCTGGCTGCATCCCTGGAGGTAACGCAGCGCTGGTAGAGCCCAATAAGTTGCTCATGCACGCGATCCAGCGTGAACCGGCGTAGAAAGCGCTGGCGTCCGGCACGGCCCATCGCGGCAAGCCGCTCGTCGCTGATGTCGCGCAACGCCCGCACCAGGGCGTTCTTCTCGCCTGGCGGAAGAAGCAGGCCGGTGACGCCGTCCTCGACAACTTCCTGCAATCCACCCACACGGCTCGCGATCACTGGAAGGCTTGCGCGCATGGCTTCGGCGGCGTTGAGGCCGAAGCCTTCCCACCGCGACGGCACCACCAGAACATCCGCGCTCTGATAGAAGGCCTCGAGCTCTCCGCCGGAGAGCCAGCCTGTAGTGCGAACGTTGGGCGGAATGGCGTGCGTGCGAGCGTCGCCGAGCACGGAGTCTCCCACCACATAGGCAAACGCGGTGTCACCCAACTCCGCCATGGCCTCCAGCAGAAGGTCGATGCCCTTTTGCCGATCGAAGCGGCCGACGAACAGCACGCGGCGCGTGCCTTCCGGCCAGTCCGCCCGCGTGCGGGCCAGCGTCGTGCGCGGGCTTTCTCGGGGAATGCCGTTACTAACCTGCATAAGCTTCTGCGGCAGAATACCGATGCGCTTCGCGGCGCGCATTTCATGCTCTGAGATGCAAATGACACCGTCGCACCACCGCGCGAGAACTCGCTCCAACCCTTGCGCGAAGAGCCGCGAGGCACGCGAGGTCTCGCGATCGAACGCCCAGCCGTGCGCACAGTAGACAACTGCGGCCTCGGACCTTATCGCCCGCAGCAGGGGTCTCAGCGCCGCGCCCGCGAATGTCGAATGCAAGTGAACGACGAGAGGCTTCTCGCGCGAGACGAGCGCACGCATCTTCAACGCAAGGCGCCAGGTGTTGAGAAGGCGATGCCCGCTGTCGTCGAACGTAACGATCTTCACGCCCGGCGGATAACCCAGAATCTCTCGCTGACTCGCGGGAACCAGCGCGGCCACCACGCCGGGCCCAAAGCTTCTCCGCTGCACGTCCAGCAGCTCACGCAGGTATGTGCCGACGCCACCCTTGATGTTCTCCGCCGCGTGAACGATGCAGCGAGGTGCGAACGCTCTCGCCGAAGCCGGTTCAGTCGTCCCAGCGGGCGGCACGTGATCGATCTGCGCCGCTGTGATGGTTGCCGTCATAAGGATTGCCTCATCCTGAGTTTCCGACGCGCAAGAGAGACGGGCTGGATGCAGCCAGCTCGCATCATGTCCATTGCCAGCAGCTCATCGAGCTGTTCGGCAGCACGATCCCAACTGAAAAGCCGCGCACGCGCCAGGCCGGCCTGACGCAGTTCGCCTTGCAGGGCCGGTGACTCGAGCACGCGGCGGAGCTGCTTCGCGATGTCTGCCGGATCGTCCGGGTCGCAGTAGACGGCAGCACTGCCACACACTTCGGGCAGCGATGCACGTTCTGAAACCACCACCGGACAGCCGCAGTGCATAGCTTCGAGCGGCGGCAAGCCGAATCCCTCGTAGAACGAGGGAAACACAAAGCAGCTCGCGTGCTCGTACAGCGCACGCAGCTCTCCGTCCGTGACGTAACCGGCCAGAATCAACTTGTCGTCTGTGAGGTCGACGTCGCCGAACACACGCGTGTTCGACCCGCCCGCTGCGACCACCTTGCAATTCAGATCGGTCAGCATCGCGGCGGCACGCACCACGCTCTGGAAATTCTTGTTCGGCGTTCGGCTCCCCACGGCGAGTACGTAACTCTGGTCTCGCAGGCCAAGCCGATCGATGACAGTGGCGTCTGCCGGGGTACGGAGCACGTGCTCGCCTGCCCCGCAGATCAGTTCGATCCTGGAGGCGCGCCGGCCAACGTGATGCATCAGCTCGTCGGCCGAGAACTTCGAGACGGTGGCCACCGTCGCCGCATTGCGCATCAGCCCGGCGAACAGACAGCGATACCAGTTCCGGAACGCGAAACTGTACGTCGATGGGTTTGCCATCACCCCTGCGTCATGGAGCACGGCGAGTTGGCGCCGCCGCGCTATGGGGCCGGTGTTGCAAAGACTGAGCAGAACGTCGTCCCCGCAGTGAGACGAGAGCTCGAGCTGCTCCCACGCATGGCCCTTCAGCGCACCGACTTCCTTTACCGGAAGGTGAATACCACTGTCGGTGCGGACAGTGCTCAACGAAGGAACCAGGGTTTTGACCGACCGAACAGTGCCGAAGCGGGGCAGCCACGCGCGCAGCAGCTCGGTCGCAAAGCGATCGACGCCGGTGGGCGGGCGGGTCAGGAAGCGGCCATTGATGACGATGCTCGTCATGGAACACTCACGTTGGTTGGGGCTTGCGGAGTCGGCGAGATGAGCTGCGACCTGAATCGCGAGATCGCGCGGAACGCAGGTTTCGGTGTGCCGTCCTGGCTGATCAGGCCGAAGCGATGCTCCTTGTCTTGCGCATCGCTGCCGTCGTCGAACAGGTCGTACCACCAGACACCGGCAATCCAGGGGCGCGCCTTGGCGAGCAGCATGAAGCGTTGCAGGTAGGTGGCGACGGTCTCTTCGGAGACTCCATTACTCCCCTGGTGTGAAGGCCACCCTGCCTCGGTGACATACACGGGCACGACGCGGCCGGGGGCGAGCTGCTCGAGGCGCGCCTTGAGCTCATCGAGGCGCTTCATCGCAGCTTCGGGCGTACCGGTACGACCGCCCGAGAAAACATAGGGGTGGATGGAAAAGCCGTCCAAAGAATTGAAACCACCGGCGCGCGCGAAGGCATCGATCCATCGGTAGTCGAATCCGGCGAAGGCGCCGCCAATGACGGTCGCCGACGGATTCTCCGCCTTCACCGCGGCATACGCGGCACGCAGAACCGCTGCGTAACCTGCGGGGTCTCCATAACGCGCCTTGTGTTGTTCGGGGGTACCACCGCCACCGATGTTCCACTCGTTCCAGACTTCGAACTGATCGACGCGGCCGCGAAAATGTTTTACGACAAAGCGAACGTATCGAACGTAGGCGGCAATACCTTCCTGGGAACTGAGTTGGCCGCCGCCGTCATAGAGCGGATTGCCATAGTCGAGAATCAGCAGCGGCCGATGACCGGCGGCGACGGATTGCGTGACGAGCTGGTCCAGATCCTTGAGGCTGTCCGGAAACTCCAGTACGCCACGCTTCTTTTCCAGCCGATGCCAGAACACCTCATCGCGGAACGAAGTGAAGCCGCCCTGAGTGAGCGCGGCCTGCGTTGCCGGCAGTGAATTCTTGTTCTGGCCTACATGGATGCCGACGCCGAACTGGAACGGAACGCGTGGCTGCGCCTGCGCCATCGCTTGTCCGAAGAAAAGTGCTCCGCACGCGAACACTGCAATGTGCATGAGGCGCGTGATGTGTCGCGCGATCATATCGGCTGCACCTTTCCGGCAATCCAGCCGGCGGACCGTTCGCGGACGGCCGGCCACAGCATCGTCACCGCGCCAAAACAAACACCGATCACAATGTTCATGAAAGGCTGCTCGACCATGTTGGTGGTGCAGCCATAGCTGAACAACACCACGGCCCAGCCTCGCACGCACGAGGCAAAGTAAGCCTCCTCCGGTTCGGCATTGAACGTTCGCGCTACGCCCCGAAGGAAAATTCCCACATACACGAGCGCCAGCAACCCAAACGACACGAGCAGGTAGAGCATGAGGTTGTCAGCCGCGTTGTAACGCCACCATTCCACACCCTGCTGGGCAAAGCCGATGCCGCCCAGGCCACGGCCGATAAACAGGTTGCCGTGTTCGAGCCAACCGTGAATGGCCTCCGGCCACATATAGTCGATGCGATCCATGAACGAGCTCAGCCAGTGCGCCACGCTCGCACGGCGAACACCGAATCCGAATTGCACGGCGGCCACCGGCATGGCGAGACTGCAGGTAGCGAAAAAGATGATCCACGCCATC
>JBDTUL010000381.1:0-6362 GCA_040007735.1 Gammaproteobacteria bacterium
CGCTGATCCTGCTGCTTTCGCTGCTGGTTCTGCTCATTGTGATCGCCTTTTCCTCCGGTACAGAGGTGGCGATGCTGTCCGTGAACCGCTATCGCATCCGCACCCGCGCCCAGAACGGCCAGCGCTCCGCGAAAGCGCTCGAGCGATTGCTGCAGAAGCCGGACGACTGGCTCGGCGCGAACCTCGTCATCCTCGCAGCCGCCAGCGTGTTCGCCTCCGCCATCGCAACGATTCTTGCCCAGCGCACCGGCCACCGCTTCGCCGTACCCGCCGTCGGCTTCCTGCTCACCGTGGTGATGATCGTGTTCTGCGAGCTGGCGCCGAAGATTTACGCGGCCACACACCCCGAGCCCGTTGCGCTCAGCTCTTCTTATATCTATCGCGCGCTCGTGATGGTTGCGCGGCCGCTGCTCTGGATCACCAACAAGCTCGCCTACGGACTGCTGCGAATATTCGGTGTTCTCAGATCGTCACGAAGCGATCAGCAGCTGAGCACAGAAGAACTGCGCACGGTGGTGGCCGAGGCCGGCCCAATGATTCCGCCGCGCCACAGGCAGATGCTTCTGTCCGTGCTCGATCTTGGAAACGTCACGGTCAACGACATAATGATCCCGCGCCAGGAAATCGCGACCATCGACGTACAAGAGAACTGGGAAGACCTGCTCGACAAGCTGCGCCAGACGCCGCACACGCGCCTGCCTGCGTACGACACTGAGCTAGACAACATCGTTGGCATCCTGCACATGAAGCGAGTTGCGCAGGAACTGGCGCGCGGCACGCTCACGCGCGAGCGCCTCATCGAGATCGCACGCAACCGCGAGCCCTACTTTGTGCCTGAAATGACGTCACTGGCCGTGCAGCTGTCGAATTTCCAGCGCAACCGACGGCGCCTGGCATTCGTGGTGAACGAATACGGCGACATTGAAGGGCTGGTAACGCTCGAGGACATCCTGGAAGAAATCGTTGGCGAGTTCACGAGCGACCCCGCCACGGTGACTCACAAAGACATTCACCCCGAGCACCCCGGCGTGTACATCGTGAATGCGAGCGCCACCATTCGCGCGCTCAACCGGGCGCTTCAATGGCAGTTGCCCGTTGATGGCCCAAAGACCATTAACGGCTTGCTACTGGAACAGCTTGAAACGATTCCCGAGCCGGGTACGACGCTTCGTGTTGGCGACTACCAATTTGAAGTTCTGCAGACTGGGGATAACACCATCAAGACGGTCAGGGTTCAGGCCATCACGCCGCGCGTCGCGGCCTGAACGCATGAACAACACTGCACCTCAGCGGCGTCTCGCCCGCTGAGGGGTAGCCGGCACGTAAAAACGCAGGATGCGTTTTTCCGAGCTTCCGATGGATCGGTCTAGCGGGCGGTGCCGGAAGCCCCTCTGCGGGTGAGGCGGCGCCAGGCACTGAGTTCGTTTCTACTAACCCGCCCCAAACGCCGCGCCCAACGCCTCATCCACCCTCGACACGGCGATAACCTGCAACCCATCGAGCACCTTCCGAGGCGCATTCTCCTTGGGCACCAGCGCAGTCTTGAACCCTTGCTTCTGCGCCTCGCGCAGCCGCTCCTCTCCATAGGCAACCGGCCGCACCTCGCCAGTGAGCCCAATCTCTCCAAAAGCGACAATTGAATTGGCCAACGCCTTGTCCTTGAGGCTCGACGCCAGCGCCAGCACCACCGGCAGGTCCCAGGCCGTCTCGCTGATCTGAATGCCCCCCACGACGTTCACGAACACATCGTGTTCCTGAAGCGATACACCCGCATGCCGGTTCAGCACCGCGAGCAGCATGGCCACGCGGTTGGAATCCAGCCCCTGGGCAATACGCCGTGGCGCCCCGAAGCGCATGCGGTCGACCAGCGCCTGCAGCTCGATCAGCAACGGCCGCCCGCCTTCGCGCGTGACTGTGACCACGCTGCCGGCGGCCGGCTCAGGCGCCCGCGCCAAAAAGATAGCCGAAGGATTTCGAATCTCGCGCAACCCCCCTTCCGTCATCGCGAAGAACCCCAGCTCATTGACCGCGCCGAAGCGGTTCTTGGTGGCGCGAACGATGCGAAAGCGGCTGGTGACCTCGCTTTCGAAGTACAGCACGGTGTCCACGAGATGCTCGAGCATGCGCGGCCCGGCCAGCGTGCCCTCCTTGGTGACGTGCCCAATTAGCATGACCGCCGTGCTGGTCGACTTAGCGAACCGAACGAGTGCAGCCGTGCACTCTCGAAGTTGTGCCACGGCACCCGCGCTGGTGGTGACACTGCTCAGCTGTACCGTCTGAATGGAGTCCACAACAACCAGCGTGGCCTTACGCTCAGTCGCCAGCGCCAGGATGGAATCCAGATCGGACTCCGTGACGACTTCGAGGCCGCCGGCCACAAGACCTAGCCGTCTGGCCCGGCCGCCGACCTGCGAAACAGACTCTTCGCCACTGGCATAGAGCACACGCTGCGAGCCCGCCACATGCGCCGCCACCTGCAGTAAAAGCGTGCTTTTGCCGATGCCCGGATCACCACCCAGCAACGTGACGGAGCCCGGGACGATGCCCCCACCGAGCACGCGATCCAGCTCATCCTGCCCGCTTCCGAGGCGGATTTCGGCGGTAGCCAGCTCACCATCGAGGCTGCGGGGAGCGCTTCGAACAGCCGGTGCGCCAGGAAGTGCGCCGGTGCCCGCGCGCGTTTGGGCCCGCTGCTCGAGTGAGTTCCACGCCTGGCAATGAGGGCATTGCCCCTGCCACTTCAGCGTCTCCCCACCACACTCGGAACAGACGAAAACGGGACTTGATCGTGCCATCTGGGCTTTAGTAAGTACGTGAGTCTCAAGATTGGTCGGTGCGCTTCCGGCTCAAGTTGGCTAGGATGCGCGCCTGCACGGTTGATTGCCGGCTTTGTGAACGCCGGCCAAGGAACGTGCGCCGAGGCAATGCTAGCGTAGCGGCTCGCAATTCGGGGTGGGGAGGCGGCCGGCTTCAGGTCTCTAGTGGTCATTGAGAGCACAAAATTTGTGGCCGATGGGTGCCGCCCGGTGGGAGCGTGTGCGCGTGCGCGTGTGATTCGCCTCACAGTTTGCAGGATGCATGGCCGGATGGGTTCTGGATGACGTTGCGCTCGAAGATTCGCTGTGTCGGCATGACGGACACGGGCAAAGTACGTGAGCACAACGAGGACACCCTCGCGCACGACGCGGATATCGGGCTGCTCGTGCTGGCCGATGGCATGGGCGGCTACAACGCCGGTGAAGTGGCGAGCGGCATCGCCGTCAAGACCGTGATGAACCTGATTCGCGAGCAGGTGGAGCGTGAGGATCTGACGATCCTCGATCGGGAATCGGGCATGTCCCGGCCGAGCATCATCCTTCGGGATGCCATCCACCGCGCCAACAAGATCATTTACCAGACGGCGCGCACCCAGCCTCAATGCGAAGGCATGGGCACCACCATCGTCGCGGCGCTGTTCTTCGACAATCGGGTGTCGATCGCGCATGTGGGCGATTCGCGCATGTATCGTCTGAGGAGCGACAAGCTCGAGCAGGTGACCATGGATCACTCGCTCCTGCAGGAACTGGTGGATCGTGGCTTCTACTCCGCGGAGGAAGCACAGCGGGCCGCCAACAAGAATTACGTCACACGGGCGCTCGGCGTGGAGCCGAATGTCGATGTGGAGTTACAGGAAGTGCCGGTCCAGAAGGGTGATGTGTACGTTCTGTGCTCGGATGGGCTGTCCGACATGGTGGAAGACGACGACATTCACTTAACCATGAGCACCTTTAGTGCTAATCTGGATACGGTCGCTAAACAGTTGATTCAGTTGGCGAATGACAATGGCGGTCGGGACAACGTCTCGGTCGTCATGGCGCACGTCGTCGATGCTTTCCCGGCGCACAAGCGCATATTCGACAAGATTCTCGGCTGGTTCGGCTAAGGCGAGCGAGGCACACATGGCTAGGTTGGTATTGAGCCTGGATGGCCAGGTGATGGCGGAATACAACATGAACAAGGAGCGCTATACGATCGGGCGCCTCCCTGACAATGACATCCGCATCGACAACCCGGCGGTCAGCGGTCACCACTCGCTGATCATCAACATCCTCAACGATTCGTTCCTCGAGGACTTGAACAGCACCAACGGCACGTACGTAAACGGCAAGCTCATCAAGAAGCACGCGCTTCAGCATGGGGATGTCGTCACTGTCGGCCATCATCAATTGCGGTTCGTCGAAGACGACGAGGCGCAGGACGAGTTCGAGAAGACGATGGTTATCCAGCCGTCGGCTCGTCCCGTCGACAAGCTGCGCACGGCCAGTGCCGCGGCCGACCATGCTTCCCCTTCGTCGGTGTCTGCCACTGCCGCGCGCAAGGCGCTGGAAAATGGCGCCGCCGCTCTTCGCAAAGCCAAGCTTCAAGTGTTGTCCGGCGCGTTTGCCGGGCGCGAGCTGGATTTGAACAAGGCACTCACCACGCTCGGCCGCCCGGGTGTGCAAGTCGCCGCCATCACGCGCCGCGCGGATGGGTACTTCATTGTTCACGTGGATAGCGGGAAGGAAAACGATTTCCCGCTGCTGAATGGCACGCCCATCGGGGCCAATGCCACGCGGCTCACGGATAACGATGTGATTCAGCTGGCGGGCGTGAAAATGGGGTTTTTCGAAGGGGCTTAGCCTTTTCGGACCAAGAGCCCTCAATCGCCGGGCGGCTGAAGAGTTTTTAATTTTTGCGAGGAGGCCAGCGCACACCGCCATGCGGCGCGCCCTGCCTGGATGTACCGCTGGCCGATGGCCGGTCGGGCATATGCGAGTTTCCGTTTTCCGACCTGGAAAAATAAAAACAAAACTCTTCAGCCGCCCGGCGATTGAGGGCTTCTTATCTGAGAATCCCCTCTGCGTAAGAGTCCGGTGCGTAATTCGCAAACCGCGAATACATACCCTGAAACGTCAGCAGAAACGTCCCGATCTCACCATTACGATGCTTCGCGATGTCGATTTCCGCGATGCCTTTCTTGGTGGTGTTCTTGTCGTAAACCTCTTCCCGATAGATCAGCAGAATGATGTCCGCATCCTGCTCGATGGCGCCCGACTCTCTCAAGTCTGACATCACCGGCTTCTTGTGCTCACGCTGCTCGACGCCGCGATTCAGCTGCGACAGCGCGATCACCGGAATCGACAACTCCTTCGCGAGCGCCTTCAAACCCCGCGAGATCTCAGAGATCTCAGTGGCGCGGTTTTCTTTGTTGCCCGCCACCTGCATGAGCTGCAGGTAATCCACCACAACGAGATCCAACCCATGCTCGCGCTTCACGCGGCGCGCACGAGCACGCAAGTCCGTGGGAGTGAGTCCAGGCGTCTCGTCGATAAAAATCTTGGCTTCGGAAAGCTGCGTGGTAGCGCCAGTGATGCGCACCCAATCTTCATCCGAAATGCGACCGCTGCGAATGGCACCGAGATTCACACCGCCGATGGACGAGAGCATGCGCGTGAGCACCTGCTCAGACGGCATTTCCATACTGAAAATAGCAACGGACGCCTTGCGACCAGGATGGCACGCCGCGTACTCAGCCATGTTCACGGCCAGCGTAGTCTTTCCCATCGAGGGACGACCCGCGACGATGACCAGGTCGCCGGCGCGCAGTCCGCCCGTCAGCTTGTCGAAATCCGAAAAGCCCGTCGGCAGGCCTCGCAACGAATCCGGGTTCGAGTGCCATTCATCGATCTTGTCGATGAGACCGGGCAGCAGGCTGCGTACGGCCACGGCGCCGTCGCGTCCGCTGAAACCGGCTTCCGCAATCTCGAAGACTTTCTGTTCGGCAATGTCCACCAGCTCACGAGCCGTTTGCCCGTCGGTGTTGAATACCGAACCGACGATGGTGGTGCCAGCTTCAATGAGCTGGCGAAGCAGCGAGCGCTCGCGAACGAGCTCTGCGTACGCTCGAACGTTAGCGGCGGTAGGTGTGTCGCGCGCGAGCGTGCCGAGATAGGCAAGCCCACCCGCGTTATCGAGCTCGCCAGCGCGATCAAGTTGCTCAGAAACCGTGACGACGTCGCACGGCTTGCCGCTGCCGGCCAGCGCACCGATGGCATCGAAAATGAGCTGATGGTCGGGACGATAGAAGTCCTTCGTCCGGACCATGTCCGCCACGTTGTCCCATGCGCTGGTGTCGAGCAGGAGACCGCCGAGCACGGCCTGCTCGGACTCGATGGAGTGTGGCGGAGTGCGAACCTCGGCTGAAGAGCCGAGGTCGCGACGGGCTTTACTGAATTCAGCCATGGGGCGCTCTCAAGAGAGCCGCCACACGGCTAGGAGCCTGGCCGAATAATGGGCGCCGTAGCGAGGGCGTCCCTCATGGGGCAGCTTGGCGCGATCGTTTC
>JBDTUL010000382.1:0-6315 GCA_040007735.1 Gammaproteobacteria bacterium
TCTTGTAATACGACCCGATGGAAATGGAGTTGGAACGGCCGTAATAATATTCGAACGAAACATCGAGATTGTTGGAGTGGAACGGCTGCAAATCAGGCGTTCCACTCGCCGCGGCGAAATTTCCGGGCCGCAACGTCACGAGGGTCGTGACAGGTGAGAGCTGCTCGAGTGTGGGGCGCGTCATCGTCTGCGAGGCGGCTAACCGCGCGTTGAGGTCATCCCTCAGGTTCCACTTGAACGACAGGTTGGGCAGCACGTCGGTATAGCGATTGGAGCTCGATACCGTGGCGGTGCCGGAAGTTGCCACGCCGTACTGGGTCGCGTCGTTGGCAAGCTTCGTCAGCGCAAGGAAGTTGGTTGCCAGGCCGCTGATATCCGCTTGGGTATTCTCGACACGCACGCCCACCACGGTGCTGATGGGCTGACCGCCCAGGCTGCCGGCGAACACCGCTTCCAGATAGCCGCCGTAAACCCGCTCCTTCACAAGTGAGTCATTCACCTTGGGCGGTGCGAAAGTAAAGCCGGGCGTGATGGCCTGTTGCTCACGCGTGATCGCGTCGAACAAGGCCGGCCCGTCGAAGGTGAGCCATTGAGTTGTCAGGCGATCCGCGCCACTCACTCCCGACAGGAAGCCGCCGCCAGCATTGAACACGCCGATGGGAACACTCCCCGGAGCGAGGTTGTTGTAGCCGCACGTGGCGCAACCCGTCCCGCCGTCGTTCGAATAGAGCGCGGTGTCTTTCTTGTCCTCCGACAGCAGGCCGCCGAGACGCAAACTGGTCAGCCCCTCGTCCGGTTTGTCGCCCTTTATTTCCAGGTCGGCACGCAACTGGCCGACCTTGTCCTCGACCCCATAGCCGCGATAGAGCATGACGTGCTCCAAAAGCTGCTGCCCGCCGCCCGCTACGCCTGCATTCGGGCCACTGGTTGGGTTCACGAAACCGCTGGTCACGGGCAGAATCGATCCGTCCGACTGATATCGAATGGTCTGCCCGCTGTAGCCGAGCAACGCAAGCTGGCTCTCCGCGCCGCCGTTCGGGTCTTCCTTGGCGCGCGAGAAGCTGCCGTCCAGGTTGAGTGTCATCCGGTCATTGAGCGTCCATTCGACATTGATGCCGCTCGCGGTGAGGTCGGTCTTCTTGTCGAACTTCTTGTCATGAAAGTCGGATGCCATGCCGACTCCCTGGGTCAGGTCGATGGCCGTTCCGTTGTCATCCGTCACCACGTTGCTGAGGTTCGACGGCGTGAACCAATGACCGAACGAGCGCGCGTCCGTTGTGTTCGTGAACCGCGAATAGAGTGTGTCCGCCGTGATCGTCAGGGCGTCGCTGGCCTTGTATTGCAGGACCAGGGTGCCGCCCACACGCTTGCGATCTTCGAACGTCACTTTCGAATCGAAGTTCTGCGGGATGAACAGATTGCCTTGCGGGTTCGATGCGGTGAGGCCAACGCCAGCGCCACCGTTGATCTGCGCAGGTGGTGTTCCGCCGTTGACGATCCAGCCGTCGGTCTGCGCCTGGTCCAGCCTGTCCTTGCGACGTTGATAGCTTACTGAGGCGAGGATGCCCAGACGCCCGTCGGCGAACCTGTTGCTGATCAGAAAGGCGGCATCTGGCGAAGATTTCTCGGAATTCTCCTCGCGATTGACGTCGGCCGAGGCGGAGAATTTGAAACCGCTGTAGTCGAACGGCCGTGCGGTATCGATGTTTATAGCCGAACCGACGCCGCCGGACTGAAGGCGCGCCACCGAAGACTTGAACACCTCGACGCCTGAAATGAGCTCCGAGGCCAGCGTGTCGAACGAAAACGCTCGCCCGCTGGCCTGTGACGGATCCGTAGGTGTGGCGATCTGCCGCCCGTTGAGCAGAACGGTATTGAACTCCGGTCCAAAACCGCGAACCGTGACGAACGCGCCTTCGCCGCCAGAGCGATCGATCGAGACACCGGTAATACGCTGCAACGACTCGGCCAGATTCGTGTCGGGAAGCTTGCCGATATCTTCGGGCGAGATGGCATCGACAATGCCCAGGGAGTCGCGCTTGATCGTCATGGAGTTCACGAGCGACTGGCGCAGGCCGGTCACCACAACTTCCTGAACGCCTTCATCCGCCGCGGGTTGCGCCTGAGGGCTGGCCGTTTCCGCTTGAGCAAGCCGGATGTAACCCGGATAACTTGCGGCGAACGTGGCTGCGGTGGGCGATGAATGAACCGGGCGTGATTTGTCGCCGCTGGTGCTTTCAGTGCTCGACGGTGTCTTGCCGCTGGAGACGGGACGAACGGTGGCGGTATCGTCACCGCTGTAGATCACTTCCAGGCCCGTCCCTCGCAGCATCTGCTCCAGGGCAACGTGCTTTTCGAGCTGACCGGCGACGGGGTTGGCCATCGCGCCCCTGACGACGTCGTAGCGGTAGAGCAGTTGCATCTTCGCCTGCGCCGCGAAGTTCTTCAACGCATCGGGCAGGGGTTGGGATCCGATATCGAATTGCGCTGGATCGGCGTTCGCCCTTCCCGGCGTCGCCATCAGCAATCCCGATGCGCAACCCAATGCCTGCACCACTGCCAAACTGACCAATCTATTGGCCAACCCGCTGGTCGCTCTCATGCCCCCTCCTTGTATCGCCTGGTCCTGTAGCTCGAACGAGCCTTCAGTTGATGACGACACGCGAGCCGCCAAAAACCCCCGTTCGACTATTTGGCCGATCCTTCGATGTAGACGCGATCCGCGCCGGCGCGCCGGATCCGGGTGCCAAACCCATCCTCCAACATCTTCAGCAGCGCTTCGGCTCCTTCCGGGCTGGTCTGGAAAGTGCCCCCGACGGGCAATTGGCGGAGCGCGTCGTCCGTGATTTCAATCCTGAGCGAGGTATATCGGGCCAGCTGGTCGACGACGCTTCCCAGCGGCTCATCCTGGAAATACAGACTGCTCTTGCGCCAGGCCAGCATGCGACTGAGCTGGGCGGCATTCAGCGCATGGACCACATCAACGTCGCCATGAGCGTCAGCCTGCTCACCCGCGGTCACCGCGGCTGCCGAGTTGGCATATGCACCCATCACCTTGACGGTGCCTTCGCTGACGGTGACCTGCACACCGGCTGGTCTCACGTAGACATTGAACGCCGTGCCGACCGCACGCACCCAGCGATCGCCCGCATGCACCCAGAACGGCCGGTGCGTGTCGTGAGCCACATTGAAATAGGCCTCGCCTCGTTCGAGATGAATGACCCGGCTGCGGGGACCGTAGTCGACCGCAACCCGACTGTTAGTGTTGAGATTGAACGAGGAGCCATCAGGCAACGTCACCGCGACCTGCTCACCAATCGCCGTTTGAAAATGGCTGTCCCTGTTCTGCTGGTATAGAGCCCAGCTGACGCCGAAAACGATGATGCCGGCTGCCGCAACCAGGGCGGCCGCCAGCCAGCGTGGCGCGCGTGCAGGCCGCGCCGACCCGGCGTTGATTGCCTGACCGAAGTAGACCGCCCGAACGAGTGGACCCGATTTGACGAGCTCGTTCCACGTCGCGACCAGATCTTCATAAGCCTTCACATTGCACGAATGAAGGTGCAGCCACCCATCGAAGCGCACGCGATCCTCGTGCGTCACGTCGTCGGCATTCATTCGGGCAAACCAATCGCTGGCTTCGCGCTCGGTGTCTTCGGGCTTTGGCAACCGATGAACCTCACCCATGGCGCCGCCTCGTGCCGCTGTATCGGATCTCGATATAGCGATTCGTCTCGCGCATACCGCGGGAGATGTGCTTCTCCACGGTTTTCACGGAGATTCCCAGATGCTCCGCTACTTCCTTGTACGAGTGCTCGTGAAATACGCGCAGCGTGAACGCTGCACGGCATTGCGGGGGCAACCGATCGATAGCCTGCTGCACGAGCCGATTGCGCTCATCCCGGAGAAACCCCGACTCCAGGGATTCGTATTCAGCCGCGCCCCCCGACTCATCGGCGCGCGCCAGCGCGTTACGCTCCACGGTGCGCCGATGGCGGTTCTCGTTTGCGGCCAGGTTGCGCGCCGTGGAAAAGAGAAAAGCCCTGAGCGTGATTACCGAGTCGCGTTCCCGGTAGGTACGCAGAAAGGCTTCCTGTGCGATTTCTTTTGCGGTCTCACCGGAACGCACGAAGCGCCGAATGTATCGGTGCAGGGCGTCGCGGCTCTCGGAGAAGAGCTTGATGAAGGAGTCCGTTCGAGAGTCTGATGTCTTCAGCATTCCGTGCTATCCCCCGAAGCACCCTACCCCTCTGCTGGGTTGTGTGGCAACTGTGACAACTCAGGTGGGGGGATTTGCGCTCTCGAGTGTCGCAGGCTTCGGAAGGGGGAGCGAACCGCGTCGAAAGCGCTTTCAGGGGGCCGAGCGGCCCAACGGGCCGCCTGTCAGGTCACGACGATCGGCCGGCCGCGAACGAGTCGATGAGCGGGAACCCAGTCCTAGTCGTGCGTTTCGCCCGATAAAGGCGTAGCCCGCATCGACGGCCGCGCTTCGAACTCGTCGAACCAGTCCGCGAGCCGGGGACGGCGTTCTCTGAAGCTCGTCAACTCGCGAAATTCGAGCCAGCTGAGGCAGGTCGCCAGGGCGATGTGGCCGACATGGATCGGCGAGGCGATGTCCAGTTCCCTTTCCAGCCAGTCGTAACTCGCGATCAGTTTATCCACGTATCCATCCCGCAGCGGTGCGTACCGAAGATGCTCCGGACGGCGCACCGTCTCCCAGCGAACCGCGATGCCCGCGTCGGCCAGTCCCTGCGCAACGGCCTGCACGCGCAACGCGTGCCATCGTGCTTCGCCCGCCGGCGGTATCAACTTGCGTCCGTCGTGCAGAGTGTCGAGATAGGCACAGATGACGTCTGAGTCGAATATCGGCTCCAACCCCGGGCGAATGAGCACCGGGACCTTACCCAGTGGATTCACGGCGAACACAAGCTCATTGCGGCAGGTCGGACTCGTTTCGACATGCGCCACTTCCAGAGCCTCCGCGATGCCGACTTCGTGAGCAAACACCAACGCCTTGCGGGCATAGGGTGAGTGCGTCTGGTAGAGAAGCTTCATATGCAACAGCGAAATCCGGGCCACACCTCGACAGGACGCTATAATTTTAGGCTCGCGGCCGCGCGCTTTGGCGGCGATTCAAGGCTGATCTGCACGTTTTTTCGGCCGGTCGGCGCGACACAGGCAGGACATCACATGGAACTCGATCGATTCGACCGCCAGCTGCTGAAACTCGTCCAGGAGGATTCGGGACAAACGGCGGAGCGCCTGGCCGGCCAGGTCGGCCTCTCGCCCTCTGCGATTCAGCGGCGGCTGCGGCGTATGCGCGAGCAGGGCGTCATCGTCCGCGAGGTCGCGGTCGTCGATCCCAATGTGCTCGGACGCCCCACCCTCTTCATCGTGTCCCTGCAAGTGGAGCGGGAAAGGCCGGAGCTGCTGGCGCAGCTGCGAAGCTGGCTTGCGGCACAAGAGCAGGTCCAGCAGGTTTTCTATGTGACGGGCGAGGCCGATTTCGTGCTCGTCGTCGCCGCGGCCGACACTGAAACCTATGACGCGCTCATGTCTCGCCTGGTTGGCGACAATCCGAACGTGAGGCGATTCACGACCAATGTGGCTCTCAGCGTTGTCAAACGCGGGCTGACCCTTCCTGTGCCCTGTGAAACTGAATGAGCGCGCCCAGCGTCACTCGTGCGCTCACGCCCGCACCAACGCTTTTTTTCCGCTGAGTTCTGCGCATCTTAGCTGCCGAGCCGCGTGTCGCTGCGGCAGAATCCCGTCATGAATGAAGCGGTGTTCGGCGATGACACATTCGAAGCCGCCCATATCTGGCAAGACTATCGGCCCACAGGGCTGATCGAGCTTCCCAGCCTGGCTCTCCGGGCGAATGTCGCACGCGTCTTCGTGAAGAGCGAAAACGAACGCCCGCTCGGCAACTTCAAGGTACTCGGCGGGATGGTTGCGGGGCTCCGTGCACTCGCTCGGGCGGCGGGCGCAGTTACGCTTAGCGACCTGAGCTCGAACCGCATCTCTCGAGAGTCACTGCCGCAGTTGATCTGCGCAAGTGACGGCAACCATGGACTATCGGTCGCGGCCGCCGCACAGCGCGCGGGGTCGGGGGCCTCTATCTATCTGGCCGTGGGAGTGAGTCGAGTTCGCGCCGACCGGATCGAAGCCCTCGGAGGCAAGATTATATGGACCTCCGGAACGTACGACGACGCCGTCCGGAAGGCCGCAGCGGCGGCGGCGCGTGGCGAAGGGCTTCTGATATCCGACACGAGCACCGACCCAAACGATTCTGTCGTGAAGGACGTCATGGCTGGATAC